>NZ_KQ961716.1:0-4280 GCF_001563605.1 Corynebacterium sp. CMW7794 | reverse complement strand
CCCCCGACGTGTCTACTTTCCAGGGGTCAGGCCCCTGGAATGGGCGTGATGGTGGCCAGACGGTTCTCATGGGCGCGGCGCTGGCGTTCACCTTCGACGACCTCGTCGATGTACTGAGCTTGGACCACCTCACGGGCCGCGGTCTCATTCATGCCAGTGGCGACAAGCTGGTTAAACGCGCCGCGGACGGTCTGCCGATACTCATCGACTTTGCTGTCATCACCGTAGAGTGCGGTGCATGCTTTCACGAGGCTGGCCGCAGATACTGGATAGTCCATCATCAATCCGGTCCTTTCTACTCGATGGGTAGATGGACCGACAGGCTAACAATCGCCCCTGACACGAAAGCCGGAAAAGCTAATCCGCAGGCCAGGCGAAGGCAACAGAGCGCTCGGCGGGATTGGCGCGTACGAGGGAAATGGCCGTCTCGGCGCCCGGCTCGGGCGCACCGATGACGTCGGCGACGATGGGCGGCGTGGGGACGAACGCGCGGGCCTTGGACTTTTCCGGAGTCGAGTCGAGAATGATCGAATCGAAGTTGGTGCCCACCCACGGGGCGAGGACAGTGGCCTCGGTGAGCTTGAGACAGGCGCGGTCGACTTGGGAGGCGCCGGAGGTCGTGCGCTTCATTGTTTCCAGGAGATCATCTGCGCGGGAGGAGACCCATTCGGGCAGAGGTTCGCCGGCAGAAAGGGCGAGGCAGACCTCGGTGGCGAAGCGGTCCGCGAGACGGCGCAGCGGCGCGGTGACGTGAGCGTAGTAGCCGCCGATACCCGCGTGGACCTTAGGCTCCTCGTCAGGGGTGAGCCACTGGTAGCCGGCGCCGCGCAGGAGGTACTGGGCTTCGCGCATCGCAGCCATGCCACGCGGGGTATCGGGATCGACACTGAGCAGAAATTCCGAAATCGACTGGTCCGTGAGGTCGAAACCGAGTGCGGCGACTTCGGAGCGAAAGGAAGCCTCGGACTCAGGCGAAGCAGCCGGCAGGGTGCGCAAGAGCCCGACGCCGTGGGAGGCCATGAGCTGGCCCGCGCACATGCCGGTAAGAAGGGAGATCTCCGAGTTGAAGTCCATAACCTCATAGCGCGGCTCGGCGACCAATTCGAAAACAGTCTCGCCAGCCTCGGTGGTGGTCTCCTCCACGGACTGGGAGGGCACGCGCAGGTTGATGGCGGAGCGGCGCAGGCTCGAAGCCTGGCGCAGGGCGCCGACCTCGGGCAGGAGCGCGATGGAAGAATGCAGGTGGCCCGCCACGAGATCGGCGTGGACGCCCTCGTAATCGAGGCGGGCGCGGGATTGGACGAGGGCGCGCTCGACGTCGAAGGAGGATACCTCGCCGGCGGAGTCGAGCTGGAAGGTCCAGAGGACGGCGGGGCGGGGTGCATCGGGAAGCAAGCTGGCGGCATCCTCAGACAAGGCTGCGGGATGCAGGCGTGCAGGCTCATCCGGCAGGTAGATGGTTTGGCCGCGCTTGAAGCCCTCGACTTCCAGCGGCGAGCCCGGCGCGATGAACGCCATAACGTCGGCAATGGCGTAGTGGACGGTATAGCCGGTGGCGGTGGCCTCGATGTAAACAGCCTGGTCCAAGTCCATGGAGCCCGCCGGGTCGATGGTCACGAGAGGGATGTCGCGCGCGTCGCGACGGGTATCGGCGAAGCGGTCGTGCGCGTTGCGGGCCGCCTCCTCGACAGCGGGCGGGAAGGCACGCTCGATGCCGAATTCCTCGGCGACAGGGTGGAAATCAAGTGGGGCGGCATACAGCTTCATAGTGAGCCAGCCTAGCCGTTAAAAAGAGCGAATGAGTCGACCAGGCCCGCCCCAGAAGGTAGACACCTTAGGGTGAACAAAATGTAGGTGTGAGCCTATCAGACCTTAAGCGGCTTGGGACTCAAACTCGTCGGAAGTTTGGTACCCGCACCCAAGTGTGTCGGCGACACGTGTTGTAGCGCACGCGCCAGCGGAATACATCCCTAAGGCAGATCAGCTGATTGGCGAACGTCTTCATATCTTTGAGGACCTCTCGCTTCAACGCTGCGTTAAACGACTCAGCGAGCGAATTATCCGTGCTGGTTCCCACCGCGCCCATCGACTAGGAAACGCCCAAGCGCCTGCATGTTTGCCTGTCCCCTTCCCAACCGCACTGGCGGGAATCAGAGGTGTCTACCTAACGGGGATCAGGCCCCCTCCCCTCGTGTGGTGTCTTGTTCCGGTCGTGAGCCGGTGGCCACGCCCGTGGGTGTTAAAATCCGTGAATTGGATAGTTGGGGTTGGGTGGCGACAAGACTGGTTAAAACGACGAATACCCCGCCGGTGGCGGTTTAAGGGACATTTGTCCCTTAAGCCGCGGTGGCAGGGTATAAGTTGTCGTCGCGTTGATTATATTACACAGCGGGACAGGGAAACTTTTATTCTTCCGCATCTTCAAGGAGGTTTGACAAGTCTTCCAATTTAAGTGAAGTAATTTCACCAGGCTTCAACACACGATGGGCTTCAACGCTAAACGAAGGCTGCCGTCCCGGGATTACGCTCTTGTCAACCAGAACTACAATTCCAATCTTTTCTCTAACCCTAAATTCGGCTACGTCTGCGACTTCGTTGGGAATTGAGACTGCCACAACGTTGGGGAAATCGGCCGGAAAATCTTCTCCATGCCGCTTGTCCGTCAAGCGCAACTCAATTTGTTCCGGGGTTACACTAGAAATTTTTTGAATAGTTCCTTCAATGACTGCCACGTGGTTCGTAACATGAATGGATTCGAGCATTCGCCTGATTTGAATAGAGCGCCGCGAATCAAACTGGAGCCTAGTAGCACTGACCCCAGGGACCCTCCATTTGAAATCTAAGTCGATACGATTAGCCCCAAGTTCCGCGGAGAACATTGACATAGCGTTTGCTACGCGTGGTCCCAGCTCGTCGATTCTGGATACTACCAAGTCCGACCATTCAGAATCTTCAGAATCTTCTAGCTTAAGAAGGTTTACAAATTCACCGATCGCACGTTCAGCGAGGGGTGTGCTTTCATCGGCAGCAGCATCATCCACCCCTATTTCGAGTGATGTCTGAGACTCTTCTGCAACAAAACGGCTTTCCAAGCTACTCATCGGTGAGAAGTTCAAAACAACAGAACCCGGAGCTGGGGCAGCATCCAACAACATCTGTGTTTCTTGGACAACGAACTTCGGCAGCTTTCCTCGCGCCGACTTCTTCCCCTCGAGCGACGCACCTAATGAAGTAATAACAGCTTGAAAATTCTGCAAAATATTTCCAACAGCCATGAGCGAAACTGAGTTGCCGACCACTCCATCGCCTGTAAGACGTAAGGCCCCACTTGACGACTCAACGAAATCGGAACTGGTTTGCCTAAAGTGGCTTGCAATGTTAGCTTGAGCAACGTCTAAAGCATCACTAAAATTGGATGGCTCATTTTCAAGTCCTTGAGATGCAAGGTACTCAGTAAGATCAAGGGCAATTGCTGGTTTTTCGTTAGCTGTACCCATTAACAATCACCTCCAGATAGCCTTGCCTCGGTGCCGTCCAAGTTAGGTCAGGGTTATCCATTTTTCTTCCTTGACGTTGGCGTTGCCACCAATCGTCCCAATACCCTCGCTGTTGATTGTAGACGTTGGTATCTTCGCTTGGCTTACCGGTAATTAATGGATTCCAAGGCAAGAAATAGGCATCAATACGCAAGGCATTCTGCTTCAGGAATTCACGAAGGACAGCTTGATCTAAAAATGATACTCGCGGATCGCAAGCCTGAATCAATTGATTGATTGTCGCCCCATCAACGAGAACTGTGACATCAATATCTCCTGGAGAAGGTTTCGTTGTTAGAAAGCTTCCGCCTATCCAGATAGACCTGATATTAAATACGTTCTGAAAAGTCGCAGTGAACGTCCTTAACTCATCAAATAGTTCAACTCGATCAGAGGTAAATAGATATCTATTTGAATCAACATTATTCAGGCCGGAAACCATTACCCGACCAGCTGGATCAATCGGCGGAAAAACCCCAAACTTATTGGGCTGAGTCACTAGCTCTCACCCACTTTCTATCTACAATCGATTCAACTAACGAGTCTTCATGACTTTGACTGAGCAACACAAGCATATACCTCAGAATGAAGATAGATAGCTCTTCCACACTGATTTTTGCGACACGAGATCTTTTTCCGTCCGCCCCATTTTCTTAGTAATTCAGAGGTAACCGTATGTCCTTGTTGTCGGAATTTGTGGCAGATGGTTCGGGACCTGACCCCTGTTTGGTGGACACCTGATAT
>NZ_KQ961715.1:0-21067 GCF_001563605.1 Corynebacterium sp. CMW7794 | reverse complement strand
AACGAGTTGCTCTCAAGCGACTTGTTCAAACTTAGTGATTGGCTTTGACTCTGTCAAATCCGAATCAACGGAGTTTGCGTTGCCGCCTCGCTGGCGACTCGGATAAATATAGGCCCGGACCTAGATTCAAACAAATCGCGAGGTCAGGGCCTTAAAAATCTAGTGGTAGCACGCCATCAAACCATTGGGTCCTTCGATGACTTGGATGGGGGTTTCGAAGATATCGGTGAGGATGTCGTCTTTCATGATGGACTCGGTGGGTCCGAACTCCACGATCTGCCCGTCTTTACACGCACAGACATAGTCGGCATAGCGCGCGGCGAAGTTGATGTCGTGGAGGACGACGATGATGGTGCGGCCGAGGTCGCGGGCGGCGACCTGAAGGTGCTTCATCATCTCCACGGAGTGCGCGATATCCAAGTTATTGAGTGGCTCGTCGAGGAGGACGTAGTCAGTCTCCTGGCAGAGCACCATGGCGACGTAGGCGCGCTGGCGCTGGCCACCAGAGAGCTGGTCGAGGTAACGGTCCTGGAGTTCTTCCAAGTGGAGGAAGCGGATGTACTTGGAGATGATCTCCTCGTCGCCGGCGGTAATGCGCCCCTGCGTATACGGGAAGCGGCCAAAGCCCACGAGCTGGCGCACGGTGAGTTTGGTGACGAAGTGGTTCTCCTGGCGCAGGATGGACAGCACCTTGGCCAGTTCCTTGGACTTGGTCGAGGTGACGTCGTGGCCGCCCACGGAGATGGAACCGGCGTCCATGTCGAGAAGGCGACCAATCATGGTGAGCATCGTCGACTTGCCGGCGCCGTTGGGCCCCACGAGGGCGGTGATGCCGCCGGAGGGGATCTCCAGATCGAGGGGTCCGATGGTGAGCGACGAAGAGTAGGACTTCGTCACGTTCTTTAAAGAAATCACAGTCTGCCCTTTCGCAATATGACGAACAGGAATACGGAGCCGCCCACGAGCTCGATGATGATGGAGACCACGCCTTGGGCACGGAACACGTGGTTCATGATGAAGTAGGCACCGGTAAGCACGAGGAAGCCAAGACCGATGGCCATCGGGAAGATATAGCGGTGATCGTAGGTGTCCACGAACTGGTACGCCAGGGTGGCCACGAGGAAGCCGAGGAAGGTCATCGGACCGACCAGCGCGGTGGTCGTCGCCATGAGCATGGAGACAAGGATGAGCGTGTAGATTGCGTTGTACTTGTGGTTCACTCCGAGGTTCTGCGAGACGTCTGCACCCAAGGCGATGACGTTCAGGCGCCGCGCGTTGAGGAACAACAGGACTGTCGCGACGATCACGATGGGAATGGCCACCGAGTAGTACTCGGTGGACGCGTTGTTCACGGAGCCAAAGAGACGCGCGGTGAGCACGTCGAACTCGGAGGGCGTAAGCAGGCGCTGCATGAAGGTGGAGAGCGACCCCAGCCCCCCGCCGATGACCACACCCACGAGCAGCATGGCGTGAAGGTTCTTCTCCGCACCGGTGAGCAGCCAGGAGTAGAGCAGGAGGGACAGCAGAATCATGATGCCCATCTGCATGAGGAACGTCCCGAAGTTGCGCGAGGCCGTGAGCCCCGCGGCGCCCAGGAAGAAAACGGTCGCCGTGTTGATGACGCGGTAGAGCGCCTCGAAGCCCATGATGGACGGGGTGAGGATGCGGTTATTCGTTACCGTGTGGAAGGCGACGGTGGCCATGGCTTGGCACACGGCGACGATGGCCATGGCGGTGACGGCATCGGCGCGGCGCTCGGCGATGAGCCAGAACTTGCGGGTGCCGAATGGCATGGGGTTGTCCCAGGCGAGCAGGCCGAAGGCAAAAACTAAAGCCAGACCCCAAACGACGGACAGCGTTATCCAGTATTTCTTAGTGACCACGGTTGCTCCTCACGATGAGGACGACGAAGACGACGGCGCCGATGATGCCGAGGATGACGGAGACGGGCATCTCGAAGGGCGAGATGATGACGCGGCCCACGAGGTCGCAGAGCGTGACAATGCCGATACCGAGGACGCAGACCCACGGCAGGTTGGAGCGCAGGTCGTCGCCGCGGATCATGGATACGACGTTGGGCACGATGAGGCCGAGGAACGGCAGGGAGCCGACGACGACGGTGACGACGCCGGTCGCGATCGCGATAAGGCCGGTGCCGATGAGCAGCAGACGGTTGTAGTTGAGACCGACGTTCGTGGCGACGTCCTCGCCGAGGCCGACGACGGTGAGGCGGTCGGCGAAGAGGAAGACGACGATGAGCACGATGAGCACGATCCAGAGGACCTCGTACTGCCCCGAGTAAACCGAGGTAAACGAGCCCATGAACCAGATGCCGAGCTGTTGGAGCATGTCCGTTTCCAGCGCGAAGAAGGTCGAGACGGCGGAGACGACGGAGCCGAGCATGATGCCGATGATCGGCACAATGAGCGAGGAGCGCAGGGTCACGCGGCGCAGGAAGAGGAAGAAGACCATCGTGCCGATGAAGGCGAAGGCCACGGAACCGACCATGCGCACAAGGATGGTCGAGCCAGGAAAGACGACCATCGTGAAGAGTAGGCCGAGGCCGGCCCACTCGGTGGTGCCCGTCGTAGACGGCTCGGTGAAGCGGTTTTGCGTGAGCAGCTGCATCACGAGGCCGCTCATGGCCATGGCGGCGCCAGCGAGCACGAGCGCGATGGTGCGCGGCACGCGCGTGGTCATAAACATGTCAAAGCCGTCGCCGTGCGAGAACAGGTCGTACTCCCCCGTCGCCAGCGAGGCGAGCAAGAGCGCGAGCACGCCGATGCCCCCAAGCACCAGCTTCCAGTCCCACAGGCGCCGGCGGGTCCGCGGCGCCTCGAGTGTGTCAGTCATGAAAAATCCTTAAAACCGGAGGGGCAACGCGGCCGCTCCGGTGAAGGGGTCTAGCAGGGATTACTTAGCCGACTCAAAAGCGTCAGCGATCTGGTTGAGAACCTCGGTGTAGGTGATGATGTTCTCGTTGGTGTAGGTATCCTCCGGGGCCGTGATGATATGGCCGTCCTTGACGGCGGCGACGTTCTGCAGCGCGGCGTTGTCCTTGATCAGCGCCTCGCCGTGGAGCTGGCCATCCTTGGCGCCAATGGCACCGTCACGGTCCATGATGAAGATCCAGTCCGGGTTGGACTCGGCGATGGCCTCGACGGAGATGTCGTCGCCCTCGTGGTTGTTCGAGCCGTTTTCCACCTCGAGGGACGGCGTGAGGCCGAGCATGTCGAAGTATGGGCCGAAGAAGCGGCCTTCGTGCGGAGCGATGTAGCCGATCTCGCCGCCGGAGGTGTTCACGGCCATGATCTTCTTGGACGGATCGTAGGCCTTCTTCGCACGCTCGAGTGCCTTGTTGAAGTCGTCGACGAGCTTCGCGGCATCCTCCTCGTGGCCGAAGATCTGGCCCAGGGCCTCAGTCTGGCGGATGAGCTCGGCCGGCAGGTCCTTGCCGTCGCGCGGCTCGAAGTCGAGCACCGGCACCTCGTCGCCCACGAGCTCCTGGAGGTCCTCTTGGTACTGCTCGAAGCGCTGGCCGTTGATGACGATCTGCGGGTCCGCGGCGACGAGCGCCTCAAGGTCCGGCTCCTTGTGGCTGCCCAGGTTGGCCTCGACGGTATCGGCGTTGATCTTGTCCGAAAGCGTCTTCGGCACGAGCTTGATCGGCGCCGCCACGATGTTGACGCCCCAGTCAGCGAGGATTTCGAAGGAACGGTTATCCGTCACGGCCACGCGATCATATGGGAGGGTGAGCTCGTGGGAGCCGATGTTGTCTTCGATGGTGAGCGTGGTGGCATCGGCAGCAGCGGCCGAGGTCTCCGTGGACTGAGAGGACTCCGTGGAGGAGCAGGACGCGAGCAGCGCGGCGGCGGTCACGGTAGCAACGGAGGCAACAAGAGTGCGACGAATCGTCATTGCGAGATAGATCCTTTTCATTTCCCGCCCAGAGCGAGATTAGGAGAGCGTATGTTTACGAAAGGTACCCTAACCAAACTTAGGCAAGGCACGCAAGGGGGTACCCCCATCCATCGAAAGATGGAGTCCACCCCACGCAGTAGAACTCTCGGACGGGCTTTCTCTCCTCGGCATCGTTGCCCTTCTCGGAGCCTGGTCAACTGGCCGCGCAACTTCCCCGCCCCGTCGCCGTGGCCGCCCGCCCCGCCATCCGCCTGCGCCGGCGCATGTACCTGCAAAGGATCGTCGCCGACCTCGAGGACGCGGACGAGGAAGGCTCCTACTACTAAGCCTTATTTACCTGCGGGCACCGTAATCACGTGCACGCCCAGCTCGCGAATCTGCGCGAGAATGTCCGCTGGCGCGTCCGTGGTCGTGACCAGCTGATGCAAATCCTCGATATCGCCAAACCGAAACGTCGAGACATGATTAAGCTTGCGCGGCGCCACGGCCAAGATGCGTCGCGTTGCCGCGCGCATCGCGGCGCGTTTATTCTCCGCATCGTCATACGTTGTCGTCGCCAGCCCGTGTTCCAGCGACGTCGAACACGACCCCAGCACCACCACGTCTGCGCGAAATTCCCGCAAGGCGCTCGCCACCGCGACGCTGGACAACGCCAGCGTGTCCGGTTCGACCTGCCCACCCGGCACAAAGATATTCGCTCCCGGCTTCGCCCCGAGCGCCGCCGCGGAATGCAGGCTCAGACACATTGCCGTAATGGGCCGGCCAGCCAGCCGCTGCGCAATGGCCTGCACCGTCGTGCCGTTATCAAAAATCACCGCGTCATCATCTGCAATTAACTCCGATGCCGCCCGCGCAATCGCCGCCTTCGCCTCCGGGTCTTCTGCCTGCCGCGCCCGGAAAGGCTTGGGCGTTCCGCGCCGCTCGACCCGGCGCGCCCCACCATGCGTGCGCACGAGCAACGACAAAACACAACTTTCACCCCACATAGCCAGCATCCCCCTGGCAGAGGTCAGGCCAGACATGGTGAAACAATCCCAGAAGCGATAGCCCCGGACGAGGACCGCATTAACCGAAAAATTCGGCAAATGCTTCAGGTGCGAAAGCATTCTCCATGTCTTTGGGGAAAGGTACGACAGCGCGATCGATTGAGGCAGCCAATTCGTTGAGCTTCAGCTGCGTCGCAGCCAGAGTGCGCGGTCCTGCCCACGACGACAGAATTTCCACTTGCTGCTCCTGAGTCGCTGGTTCAGAAAGCATATAAACGCCCCGTACCGCAGCAACGATGTCCGCGTCATCTCCAGTACGATTCACGCAGACCTCGAGTCCAATTGCATCGTCTGCGAGATGTACTCCGAAAGTCATCGTTACGTTGATGGGAATCTCTTCCCCATTGCTGCTGAAGCTTTTTGCTTCAGCGCTGACTTTCGCTACGGAATATGATTCGGAGATTATCAGCTCCGTCCCCTCACCCATGCACCTTGCTCCTTGTTGTCGTTCTAAAAGACGGTCCGCGGCGCGGAGAGAACTCCGATGTTAACGGATCCCCAGTAGCGATAACCTTCATCTGAAAATGGGTCGTACTCGGGGGCGAGGGAGAATGCACCGCGGACGGTTCAACTTCTTGGAAGCTGTGAACCCAGGCCGACATGGAGAGCTCAGCCCCCACGGCCTTGGCATACCGCCGAAGAGTAGACATCGTAAAATTCATTTCGCCTTGCTCAAAAGCAACAATTACGTCGCTTTCTACTCTGAGCGCGGCCGCCACCTCGTCGATAGTTCGACCGCTGTCTTGGCGAATTGCTCGCAAGTCATCAACCAGTTTAAGTTGAGCACGGGCATTGACCCGCCCGAGCGAGTTTCGACTTCTCATGGGACACCACCTCTCCGTCTACATAGCCTTCGGTCCCCACATAGCTTTTAGTCTGAGTATAAATTAGCTTTCGCGCAGGTACCTAAGACTAAATTGCTTATGGTCGCGAGTCCAGCGTCGCGCCTCATCAATCGCACCCTTGATGTGGGAATCTTGCTTGCCGCGTTTCACTTTCTTTTTGCGCACCTTTTTCCCACGCAGGCTGGAGAACAAGACATCATCGGTCGGCTCACTGGTTTCGGCATCATTCAAATCATGGAAATAGGATCGCCAGAGAATTCCGTCTTCTTCGTTGAAGGAGCTTCCTTGAAAACGAATTTCTCCGTACCACGGGATTTGCCCACTTGCTGCACGCCAACGACGCAGTGTTCTTTCCCCCACCGGACAACGATAACTCCCACGTCCACGACCAGTCTCCGCATTGTCAGCAACCGGAAGTCCACGTTGAACCGCTCGATCGAGAAGCTCATCATACAAATCAGCCGCAGCTTCATCGTTTTCGCACAGCTGCTCGTATTCAGATTGATAGCGAGGCGCCTCATGTACTCGGGCACCCGGCTCATTCAAGCGGCACAGTTCATCATCCATGTAACGGTCCTCTTCTAATTCCAAAGGTCTTGAATTGTGATAGTTAATTTTAAACGGCGCACTCGACATGAGCGCCTGCCCTTGAATCCCCGTTACGCACCCAGGTCCGTCAGGAATTCACCCCTGTAGCCTCACCGCAATCCGTCCCCAACGTTCATGCCAATCTCGTCCTCAGCTCACAGCTGCGCAGCGCTCGTTCCACTGCCCCACTTTTGTCAGCCTTTCACAAGGCACTCTCACAGCGATTATCTTCGTTAACGTTAAAGCGCGCCCCGCTCCAATGCCGAAGTCACTGAAAGACGAGCCCTCCCGCGCCCTCACAGCAGCTCTTGTATGGACCATCAGGAAAACCTATGCCCACGAATCGAGCCGCCCGTACGCTACTTCGACTAAACGCCTTCTCCTTGGCCAGAAACAAGCTCACATCGACACCAGTTCTTGTTATTCTCACCTCATCATGACCGCGTCCCGCTCACCCCAGGCCTCCAGCCCAAACAACACCGAACTCGACGCACTACGCCTCCGCGTCGAAGGGCTGGAACGTGCCCTCCTCGCCCTCGCCGGTGTTTCCTCCGTCGAGGAACTCCTTGAGCAGCACGCAATTCCTGATGCACCAATCAACCTTGCGCAGCCCACGGAATCTCTACCCGACGTCCCTGTTTCACCAACACCAGCCGCCCGCACTCGGATGTCAGGCGAAGTAACAAAAGACTCCTCCACCGCGGAGAAAATGGCGCTCTACATGTCGCGCTTCCGCGGCCGCCAGGACATCCACGCCATCGCGTGGACGAGCAAGGACGGCCAGAAGAAGGCCTGGTTCCCCGCCACGCGTCACACGAAGTTCAAGGATGACCCATCACCGGAGAACCTCCGCCCACTCGACGCGTCGGTCATCACCAAGCATCTCACCCGCACCGAGTTCTTCGCCGGACTCTACCCCTTGCTTCCCGATGACACCTGCTATCTCCTCGCCTGTGACTTCGACGACGGCGACTTCCAACAAGACGCCCTCGCCTACGCCGAACAATGCCGAGCCCACGGACTCGATCCGCTCATCGAGGTCTCTCGCTCCGGCGCCGGCGCCCATGTCTGGATCTTCTTTGAGACCGCGGTTCCCGCGCAGCTCGCCCGCCAGGTTGGTCTCGGTTTACTCGCAAGCTCTCCACGTCCCGTGAAGTTCTCGAGCTACGACCGCTTCTTCCCTGCCCAAGATCGGCTGCCCGTCAACGCGCGCGGCCAGGCCCAGCTGGGCAACCTCATCGCCCTCCCGCTGCAGGGCAACCATCGCCAGAAAGGCACTACCGTCTTCGTCGACGACGATTTCCATCCCTTCGACGATCAATTCGCCGTTCTTTCCTGCACCCGCCTCGCCACGCAGCACCAACTTCAGAAGATCCGCGATGCGCTCTACACCGACCACGATCCCGAGAAACTCCCCTCTCCACCCTGCAAGCAACAGTTAAAGAAAATCGCCAAGACCAACAAAGCCAAAAGCGACAAAGACCGGAAGGCCTCCGTCACCCACGACGCCCTCGTCCACATCGCCACCGCCAACCTCGACACCGCCACGCTCAATGCCCTGCGCCACCTGGGTGTCTTCCCCAACCCCGAGTTCTACAAGCTCCAAAATCAGCGCTTTTCCACATGGGGCACGCCCCGCGTCATCGTCCGCTATCAGGAAGACGCCAGCCCACACGGCAAGCACGAGCTCCTCCTCGACCGTGGTCTCCTCGAGCCAGCCATCGACATTCTCAAAGAAGCTGGCTACACCATCACCCGGCGCGGCCACACGCCCAAGCCGCCGAAGATTGACGCCACCTTCACCGGCGAGCTCACCCCGCCGCAGAAGAAGGCACTCAACGACATTTCAGCCCACCACACTGGTGTCCTCGTCGCCCCACCCGGCACCGGTAAGACCGTCATCGCCTGTGCACTCATCGCGCGCCGCCGCGTTCCCACCGCCGTCATCGTCAAAACCAAGGAACTCGCCGCGCAGTGGCACGATCGCCTCACACGTTTCCTCGACGTCTTACCTGGCACCAAAGCCAAGCCCACCCACGTCGTGGACATCATCAGCGCCGTCGCGCTCGGCCGCAAGGACACAGACGCTTCTTTTCTCGAAAAGTACGGTCACGTCATCGTCGATGAGTGCCACGGCGTCGCAGCACCGGGACTGACCGCTGCACTGAGCAAGCTCAACATCCGCTATTGGACGGGGCTGACCGCCACGCCCTACCGTTCCGATGGTCTCGATCGCCTCATCACCATGCTGCTCGGACCCATCCGCCACACCATCGCGCCCCAGCGCACCACCCGGCGCGAGTACCACCCTCACCTCACCGAGTTCACCCACGAGATCCTCGGCCCTGTCGACATGACGGAGATCTACAACGCCCTTGCTGCCGATGCCGCCCGCAACGCCCTTGTCATCTCCGTCACCGCCGCCACAGCGCAGGCTGGCCACAACGTCCTCGTCCTGTCCAACCGCCGCGCCCACGTCGCCGCGCTCACGGAGGAACTTCGCCACCAGCTCCCCGATGCCAACGTCTTCTCCCTCACCGGCGGCCTCACCCCCGCCGAGCGCCACGACCTCCACGCCCAACTCGACGCCTCGACACACTTCGTCCTCGTCGCCATGGACAAAGTCGCCGGCGAGGGCTTTGACCTCCCCACCATCGACGCCCTCGTCCTCGCCTCCCCCATCTCTTTCAAGGGCAACATCATCCAGCGCATCGGCCGAGTGACCCGCGGCGAGACCAACGCCACCGCCACCGTCCACGACTTCAACGACTACAACTGCCCTCCCCTGGCCACAATGCTCAAACGCCGCCAACGCGTCATCAAAAACGAAGGCTTCGACATTATCCCCGTCACCGGCACCCCGGACACACCGCTTCCGCTCTCGCCTGCCGACGTCTCCGCCCCCAGGACCGCAGGTAGCTGAGACACCGAATGCACTACGGAGCGTGACATTCTCTCCGCTAATTGCCCAATGGTAGCTTCGGCAATGCAGCATACAGCGCCTCGCACTGCGGACATGCCGGCAGCGAGTCTGCGTCTTGTGTGGGAACGAAATAGACTCCACACAAGGAACGCACACCAGTCCCATCTATGATCTTGCTTGCTAAATGTTCACGGTGTGTGAAATGTGCGACGGCCCCGAGTTCTACCTCCGCGAGGGTGCGCATCACATCATGCGTTTCTAGCTCGGAAATGCGCTTGTCGAGACTCCCCGGCTCTTCCATTTGATGAAACGCGTCCCCAACACGATCCCAGCCTTGTGCGGGCGGGTAGACCGAAGCCAATACACGAACGATGAGCTGCCAATAGAGCTCCTCGTTGAAGTTGACTCCACGCTGCGGAAAGAACTCAACGATGACTTCATCTGCGGCGATGCGGTCCTCGCCCCGCACCAATTCCACGTACAACTCGACGGTCGCGAACCTCCCCAATCGCGCTAGCGGATGGTTCACGTCAAAGCGCGCTATCCCACCGCCACAAATCTCCTGCAACGCAACCAGCACCTCACGCTGGATATTGAGTTCCCACTCCGTACGAATACGCGCCGCCGTCTCCAACTTCAGCAAACGTTTATCGTCTTCCGTCGGCAATAGCCGAGTAATAGTACCGTTGTGCTCCTCACGCTCCACAAATTTATAGAAGTCGTCATTGTCCTCATGACCACCTTTTGCACGCCCTGCAGCAACCAGCCAGCACACTCCTGTTCCAGGATCGGTCCACACCCCGCCTCGCCACTGAGACTGCTTTATCTCCAGCAGACGAATGGAGACAGCACTCCCAATAGCGCCCACGTAGTTATCGGCGGACGCTGTGTCGGTGAACGATTCGGCGGTCTTCCTTATGATCGGATGTGCGAGCTCGCTTAACGGCAATAAATCTTCGTAACGCTCATCACCCACCGCACGCATGACGAACGATTCTTGCCAGCCGTCCCTCAAGTCCTCTTTAAGTACTCGAAGCGTGGGACGCCCGCGTCTACTATGCATAGCCCTTTTCGTACCGCAGAACCAAAACTAGAGCAAGTCCGCAATCGTTGCATCTACTGCACGCGTGGTTTGCTGCTGGCGTGCCAGACGCTGTGCCAGTTCAATACGATCCGAATCGCGCTGCTGCTCGAATAGGGCGAGGTCGACTACACAAATGCGTCGATGCGTGCCTACCTTAAAGTAGGGAATTTTTCCCTGATCGAGAAGGCGATTGAGAAATGTACGGCTCATACCGAGCTGCTTAGCTGCCTCATTCGGCGACAACGCAGCATCTTCCTCTGCGCTCAGCAGATTGCCACCGTTACGAAGCACCTCTGCAATGTTCTGCATAAGAGTACGTACAACCGGCGATTCGCTCGCTTTCGCAAGCGCGTCAAACTCCTCCAGCTGCTGAGGAGTCATCTTTTCGTCCTGGAGAATACGCATGGTCAACCTCTGCTTCAACACAACATAGTGTGTAGCAATCTCACTACACCATCTGTCGTAAGTGACACTACCGTTAAGACGGGAAAGTGTAAAGCAGTTTGACATGACACTCCCTGTGACATTTAAACCCTGATACCTGTTCGAACGCTTCGGCATCCCATGCCGGTTGCGTCCGCTAGCGTGGTGTATCAACGTCCCACCGCAACAAGGGCGTCATGGCGGCATCCCAATCAGGCTCGGATGATGACATCGTGAAGTTCTTCGTCAACGGCGAGGCCTTCAGCTTCACGGACGAAAACCCGGACAAGGATTCCTCGTATGCTTTCACCAAGATCTCCAGCGAGACTCCCAAGTTCGATGGTCGCACCGATCCCGTCGCAACGACCACGTTCACGAACAACGTCGTCGATACCCAGGAGCTGACCATCGATATCCGCGACCACCACGTCGTTCCCGCCGGCGAGCACGGCAACGAGCAGGGTACGGCGCCCATCATCCTGTTCAAGTTCACCGCCACCAATAAAACGAACGAGCCGCTCATGCCGCTTCTCCCCAGCGACTTCCACGCCCTGCAATCGAAGCAGCTTGCCGATGCCCCTTTCCCCACCAAGACTCCATCGGCTCACTTGTCAACGAGGTCCCCATGGGCGAAAGCGTCGAAAACGCCATGGCGTTCGTCCTCGAGAACACCACCACGCCCGTCGAGCTCATCGTCCACGATCTCCTTTGCGCCAGGGCGCTCGGCCGAGCTACCTATCCGGTCAGCTAGCCCCAGCTTTCCGATGCACCCCTTACCCCAGCCCGGCACTCCCCTCACCGCTTGTCATCATCGCTGCCCCACCGCGAAGCACATCGCCGGGCATTCGTTAACCTCGCCCTTGGTTGCCAAGACCCCAAAACAAAAAGAGGAAACGCCGCAATCGAAGCGTTTCCTCTTTGTTTAACTATCAGCTTTTCGCCTCACTCAGCTTCGCAGCCCCGAGGTATCAAGCAAGCATTCTAGTGCCTATTCGCACGCAACACCATCGTTGTCGCGATCGAGAGCCGAACGGTACCCCGGCTCGCCGCGGTACAGCGGAGCCTGGCCGGCCGCCCGCACGGCCGCACAGTTTCGGTAGTACGTCGACGCCGGTGCAGGAGCCGGCGCCGGAGCGTTATGCACGCGAGCCGGGACTGGCGCAGGTGCGGGAGCCGGTGCAGGCGCTGGCGCAGGGGCTGGTGCGGGAGCAGGCGCAGGGGCCGGTGCAGGCTTGGCAATCCGCGGCGGATTCGGGATGATCCCCGGCAGCGGATTCGGAATCATGCGCTGCTGGACTGCCCAGTACACGCCGCCGCCGATCAGCCCGACCAAAGCAACGACACCAACAACCGAGCCAACGATGATAGCCGCGTCAGACTCAACAGAGTCGGATTCCTGGTTCTCATCGTTTTCATTTCCGGGGTTCACCACGGTCGAATTCGTTGAATCCTCGGTAGTCGAGGGATCAAGATTCTGCGCATACGCCGGAGAGACAGCGCCGAAAGAGAGGGCCGCTGCAAGCAGGAGGCCGAGAGATTTCTTCTTCACAGAAGGTATTATGACTCTAGTCAGCCATTTGCCAGAAATTGGCACTTCGGGACTATTTTTGCAGCGTACAACCGCAAACGTTTCGGCTCGCTCAAGACGCTTACTGTCGAGATTAGACCGCACAGCTCCCAGACGCGACCTAGGGCCGCTTATCCCAACCGACCCCGCACCTTCTTCCATGCCATAGCGACATAGCTACGATTAAGCACCAATGCAAAGACGATCATCACGGCCAAAGCGGTGTTATTCCAGAGAAAGCTCCCTAAATAGAAAATCGCAATCACAAAAAATGAGGCCACCACCAAGGCCACCACATCCCGGAGGTTGTAGCGAATCCGCACTGCTTTCCGGGTGTCCCACGCACGGACAAGGGCAACGACTACAAACGACACCGTCGTCGCTGTCGCCGCGCCCAGAATACCGATAAACGGAATGAGCGCAACATTGAGAACCAGGTTGACCACGGCACCGAGGACAGTCGTCACCATCACGCGTCGGCTCTGCATCTTCGCTACATACACGGCATCGTAGATTCCGGCGAGAACGTTGATGACTACGCCAGCCACGAGCACCGGCACCACCACCAGGCCGCCGGAGTATTCGTCCGAAATCATGAGTTTGAAGAGGAGCGGCATGCCGGCAATGAGGACGAGACCGCCGCTACCGAAGAGCTTGAGCGCCGAGTTCGCGACGCTGGAGAAGAATTCATCGCGGTCAGGGCTCTTGATATTGACCGATGCCGACTCGGCCCAAGACATCGTGAAGACGCTATTGGGTGCATTGAGTACGGTGACAAACTTCGCGGAAGCCGCGTAAATGCCGTTGGCACCCGTGCCAAGGAAGAAAGAAATAAGCAGACGGTCCGCCGCATTATTAACCCACCATGCAAGCCCATGCGGGATGAGTGGAACGGAATAGGCAAGCATCGCGCGGCATTGAGACTTCGACCGCAAGGACGGAACGACGAGTGTCCACATGCGCAGTACGAAAAAGAGGTAGAACGCACCCAGGGCATTGGCGATAATAAGCGCGCTGAACACGCCTGCCACCGCCCAATGGAACACGCCAACAAAAACCAGCGCCCCCACAAGCGTTACCGCCGCGGTGATGATATTGGACATCGCGTAGTGGAGGTTAAAGCCAAGACCACGCGAAATCTGGCCGAAGTTCTGCAGAAGTGTCATGCAGATTCCCACGCCCACCACGAGCAAGAAATGAGCCGGGCGGAAAGCGAGCCACACCCCTGCCGCGACAACCACCACGAACAATAAGAACAGCCCTAAAAGGGCAAGCGTATTCGTCACGATCCGCTGTTGTTCCTCACGTGAGTCACGCGCATCGATAAGGAAGCGGAAACTCGCCATGTGAATCTGGAGTGTGAGTACCGGAATCACAAGCGAGAACGCCACCGTCATAAGGTCAACGAAGCCGAACTCGTCCGTTGCCAGAGCGTGCGTATAGAACGGCAGAAGGATGAAACCGACAATCTGGGCGGAAAGACTGCCCAGCCCCAAGATCAGCGTGTTCTTAAAGAGTTCGCCACCCTTGCTCATCGATGTGCGCCCCGTGCTTTCCACTCATGAATCGCGACCGGTAGCCAGGCCCCTGCATAACTAGCCGCGGCATAGATACGCAGTTGCGGCAAAGACTGTGCATCAGAAAGCACCACGCGTCGGTACCGCTTCATCAGCGCCAGAGCAGACCGACGCTCCGCAGCAGTGGAGGCTTCGAAGACCATGTACAACGCTTCGGCACACAGGCGATTATCAAAGGCCGCGGAGAGCTCTTCCTCACGCCGGGCTTCGATCTCTGTGACTAGGCGCATCCGGTCTTCACGGCGAACAGAATGCATCGTGCTGTCGTCGTGCTGGCGGTAGCCGTAGACCTCATCCTCCGTCGCCACAATTGTTCTCGCGCGCGCGAAAGCATCTAGGTTCATGAGGAGATCCTCCCCCACGCGGGTATCAGCCACAAATGATGCAGCCCCTAAGACTTCTTTCCTAAAAAGCTTGGCGTAGGGAGCATTGACCAGACGCTGATACAGCAGTTCCGAACGAGCAACACGAGAGGTCAGTACCCGCGGCTCGTCTCCTAGGACGCCGGGGACATAGACATCTTCGAATGCTGTGAACCTCATGCTCACGATGTCTGCCTCACAACATCGCGCGGTCTCCACCAAACGCCCCACCATGTGCGGATGCGCCACATCGTCGACATCTACAAAAGACACAAACTCACCGTGCGCCTCAGCCACGCCCCGATTACGGGCACGCGCAGCTCCCGCGTTGGGTTGGTCGATAACCCGGACCCGCGCATCCCGGCGCGCGTAGTCCTGGCACACGGCGAGTGTCTCATCGCTCGAGCCGTCATTGACCACAATGACTTCGAAGTCGTCGTAGTTCTGCGCGAGGACGCTGTCCAAGCACTCGGTTATGTGCCGCATCGCATTGTATGCGGGCATCACTATAGATACGGTCGTCACGGGAATTCCTCTCTAGCGCTCCGAAGCGCTACCTGCACCACCGCTCGTAGCGGTCGTAATACTTCGCCATGGCAACCTCTGGCTCAAGTTCGCCAAGGAAATCTGCTGCATCCTCGATCGGATACGTAGCACTCACAGCACGACGCAGTGTCGCCCCCATCGCTTCCGTATCGTTGAGCTCCACCAGATACTCCCGCAGTCGACCGGGCATCACCTCACGCGCGGCGAAGGGCACATCAAAAGCCACCACTGGGCAGCCGCACACGTGTGCTTCGGCGATCACCATGCCAAAGGACTCGTAGTCCGCAGGATGAAGCAGTGCGGCTGCCTTCCGCATGTAAGCAAAAGGATTGTCCACAAAGCCCACCAGCTCCACAGACTCGGTGAGCCCACGCGCATCAATATCGCGTTGCAGTTCCTCCCGTAGATCCCCTTCACCTAAGAGCTTATATACGTAGCCTTCCTGAGCGAGACCGCTCGCATCGAATGCCGCGATGCCAACGCTCAGGTTCTTTTCTGGCGAATAGCGCCCCACGGACACCACCAATTTTTCACGGGCTACTTCAGGACCTGCGTGCTCGGCAATCGCCTTCATATCAATGGGGTTGTAAATGTAGTCATCACGGCGACTGCGGATCCCAAAGTTCTGGTGCACCTCCTCCTCAAGCATCTGTTTCGACACAGCAACGTTGCAGCGTCGGTTGTACAGGAACTTGCACATCAGCCCGGAAAGTCCCGTGTTGCTGACATGAACCATGCCGTGATTGACATAAATGAAGTCCGCGTTGAATCGGCTCAGTCGTACCACCAGTTGCGCGAATGGCAGGTGTGCGGTCGCCAGGGTAATGCGATAACGTGCCCAATCATTTTCCAGCCGGCGGTTCAGTTGCCACAGGTAAAACGGCAGGAGCAGCTTGGAGCCGCGCTTGCCGATGCCTCTGAGCTCGACGTTGGGGCCGAGGGCGTAAGCATCCGAGGGTTTTTCCGCCAACAGGTAAATGATGGCCTTTTCCTCGTCACGCGCGTTGTTCGCCATATTCTGTACCACGCGTTCGGCTCCACCGTGGGCAATGCCGTTGATGACGTATATGGAGGCGGGCTTAGCCTTCTTCTTTGGTGCTTGTTTGATGGCCAGCGGAATAATGCCAAGTATGAGCATGGAAAAGGCGTGCGACATTGTCTCGTACGTCAGCATAGTTCCCAAATACGCACCCGTGATAAATACAACGGCGCTGCTGCCGCTCATGAGTGTGCGACGCACAGCGAGGTAGTAAAGAAGAAGCCCGATGATCCCCAGCTCTACGAAGGTCTGGACCACGGTGCTGTGGATTTGCACGTACCAGTCTTGGTCGATATTTGCGGAACGAGCAGCGGTCAACCCGTTGCCGATAATCGGGCTTTGTGAGAACCACTGAACGGGGCTCCGCCACAACAGGACGCGGGTGTGCAGGGTCTCGGTAGGCACCTGAATCTTTTCAAATGCAGCAAGCAGCGTACCGCCAATAATTCCCAGTAGCGCCAGCTCTTTAGCAATGGCTCCAATGAAGAAACGGTTGACAGCAACGAGGAAGACCGCCAGTACAAGCATCACGAGAATGGATTTCGACAAACTCATCACAAAGCCGAATCCAGCCAGTGGCACCACGAGCAAATATCCAATATTGCGGGCACGCCACGCATCAAAGATCGCAACCGTTGCCCACACAACCATGAACAAAGAAGCAAAATTCGGATCCTGGGCGTAACCAGCGTAGCGGACCAGTCCTAGGGGCGTCCAGGAAATACCATCAGAAAATCCGCCAGCATACTCGCTGAAGTAGTTTCGCAGATCGAGACCGCGGTACACGAGGAACATGCTAAGGAAGAGGAAAGCGCCCGAAATGTGTGTGCTCACGCTCGTTGCTCGCCACGTCAACCGACTCCGGAAGGCAATGACCGTAAACCAGAAGAACAGGTTCAGCGCATTGGCTAGCGCCACAGTGAAGAACTGGTCCTGAACCAACTCAAGGTCACTGAAACTCCACGCCACGTTGCAGACCATCGCGAAGACGAAGTACCACAACAGATAGTGATTGACACCAGCCACCCGCAATCGCGGCCACCGCTTCTCCCCCACGCACCGGATAAACCCGATAAAGAAAGTAAGGAGCCCTAGGCCGGCAGGAACAAGCCGGGCATCCTGGCCGAACACAAGCAGTTCTCGGTTAAAAGTGGCGAAAATAAGCGAAAACAGAAAACCGTTAAATATCCAAGCTTCTACACGCTGCAGCACGGCGCGCTCCTCACAGTGAAAGTCAACTCCGGAGTCCACAAACATGGACTGCATATCGGTATGTCGAGTAGTTAGTCTTTACTGAAAATACACTAAAAGCGGCCGCAAAGCTGTGTCAGCCCAAGTAGCGAGCACCCAAAATCGGACGTGTTCAGCAAAACTCTGCATTAAGCACCCCGCACAACCGGCGATCATGTACAGACACGCCAGTACAATCACACGGTTTTCCGAGCCTGAGGATTGCTTAGGAACTCAAACCCGCTATGCTATTAGGGACTACTGCACATCTCATGGATGTATAGAGCGACACACAAGGCGGCTCATACATCCACACTCAATCTCAAGGAAACTATGCGTACCATCGTCACCGGCGGCGCCGGCTTCATTGGCTCCCACCTCGTCGACCTTCTTGTTTCGGAAGGACACGAGGTTCTCGTCATTGACGACTTGAGCAGCGGTCGCCGTGAGAACTTGGCTCAGCACGATGGTTCCAAGCAGGTCACGCTCGTAGTGGCTGAATTGCTCACCATGGATATTGACAAAGTCGTGGGCGATTTCCGCCCCGAGGTCATCTTCCACCTCGCAGCCCAAATCGATGTCCGCAAATCCGTCGAGGATCCCATTCACGACGCAGAGCTCAATATCCTGGCGACTATCCGCTTGGCGGAGGCCGCACGTGCCGCTGGTGTCCGCAAGATCATCCACACCTCCTCTGGCGGCTCCATCTACGGTCTGCCAGAGACGTTCCCCGTCACTGAGGACACCCCAGTGGATCCGCATTCTTTCTACGCGGCATCGAAGACCACCGGTGAAATCTACCTCAACACCTTCCGTCACCTGTACGGTCTCGACTGCAGCTTCATCGCACCGGCAAACGTCTACGGTCCCCGTCAGAATCCGCACGGCGAGGCCGGCGTCGTCGCCATCTTCTCGCAGGCACTGCTCGATGGTAAACCCACCAAGATCTTCGGCGGTGGTACCAATACCCGCGACTACGTGTATGTCGGTGACTTAGTCCGTGCCTTCTATGCTGCATCAGGAACTGAGGGAAGCGGCATGCGTTTCAACATTGGCACCTCGGTCGAGACCTCAGACCGTGAGCTTCATAGCATGGTCGCTGCAGCGGTCGGCGCAGCCGATGCTCCTTCGGACGAACCCGCTCGCCTCGGCGATCTTCCCCGTTCCTCCCTTTCTTTCGAGCGCGCACGGACGGTTCTCGGGTGGACCCCACAGGTTGACCTCAAAGAGGGCATTGCCCGCACCGTCGAGTATTTCCGCACGGCTGAAGCCTAAGTCCCTGCACACCACCGGCTCCCGCAAGAAAGTATTCTCTCCATGAAGCATGTGCTCTACCGTCGCGTTCTCAAGCGCGGCCTCGACATCGTCGGCGCCACCGCGCTTGGTCTCGCGACCGCACCCATCATGGCTGCGACGGCCGTTGCCATCAAGGCAACCTCCAAGGGGCCAGTAATCTTCCAACAGGAACGCCTCGGCAAGGATGAAAAGCCGTTCAAGATCTACAAGTTCCGCTCCATGTACACGGAAGCGCCGAGCCTTCCCCCGTACATGCTCAAGGATCCGGATGCCTTCATCACGCCTTTGGGCAAGTGGCTGCGTAAGTCCTCCATTGACGAGCTTCCGCAAATACTCAACGTGCTCAAGGGCGACATGAGTTTCGTGGGCCCGCGCCCCGGCGCCGCCAAGAATGAGGAGGACCTCCGCCTCGAGCGTCGCAAACGCGGTGTCTTCGATATCCGCCCCGGCATTACCGGCTGGGCACAGGTGAACGGCCGCGATGAGCTTGCCGCCAACCCCGTAGAAAAAGCCGAGTATGACTCTTTCTACGCAAAGCACATCTCGCTGTTTATGGACCTGCGTTGTCTCTTCAACACAGTATCCACAGTGGCGCTGCGTGACGGCTACGTCGAAGGCAGCTCTGCTCAACCGCGCCGACGCAAGGTGCTCTTCCTCATCCACACGCTAGGCGGTGGCGGCGCGGAAAAAGTCCTCGTCGACCTCACGGCAGCGCTCGATCCCAAGCTGTTCGATGTCACCGTCATGACGGTTATCGATACCGGTATCTACAAGGAACAGCTGGCACCGCACGTCACGTACAAGACGATGATCAAGATTCCGTCCTTCCTAAAGAGGCGGACCACGGACTCTTCCGGCACGCTCAATGCTGAGGCAAGCGCGAAGACCAAGCTCGCTGCGAGCATCTACGCCAAGCTCTGGTGGTTTATGCCCGCACAAGCCATCCATCGCGTGTTTATTCACTCGCATTATGACGTCGAAGTTGCTTTCCTCGAAGGCATCCCTGCAAAGATCATCAGCGGTTCTACCGATCCCCGCGCCCGCAAGCTGGCCTGGATCCACACCGACTTCGCGAAGAACCACAAGTCCGCGCAATTCTTCAAGACTCACGACTCCGAGCTTCGTCGCTACGGCCGCTTCGATAAGATCATCTTCGTCTCCGAGGAATCCCGCCAAGGCTTCATCCAGGAGGTCGGTGAGCCCATCGATTCGATGGTCACTCCGAACCCCATCAATATCGCCCGCATCGAAGCACTCGGCGAGACTCCCCTCGATGCTTCTTCCGCCGCTACCTACAGCCTGGATCATTTCGACCTCACCGTCGTCGGACGCCTCGTCCCTGTCAAGGCCATCGATCGCCTCATCACCGTGGTGAAGGACCTTCGCACCGAGGGCACCGCAATAGACCTTCACGTCGTCGGCGATGGTCAGGAGCGTACAAATCTCCAGGAGCTTGCCGCTGATGCCCCCTTTATCCACTTCCACGGCTACCAAACCAACCCCTACCCCTACATCAAGAACTCAGACCTGTTCCTCATCCCGTCGCACGCAGAAGGCTTCAGCACCGTCATGCTCGAGGCTCTTCTCCTCAGCGTCCCCGTCATGTCAACCCGAGTCTCCGGCAGCTCGTTCCTCGAAGACGAGCAAGTCATCGACAACACCACCGATGCCCTCCGCGCCGCCCTCCACTCCATTGTTACCGACGAAGATGCCGCCGAGAACATCGCACGAGCCTCCACCGCCGGCCGGCAGAAGGTAGTGGACAGCGTGTCGGCCAACCTGCACGCCATCGAAGGTCTATTAAGCAATTCCCTGAATGCGCAACCCTAGCCCAATCCAAATCTCCTAGACACAGCATCTACTGTTGGGCCTTACACCCGTTGAGTCTCGGGAAACCACGCACGTCCCCAAACCCGATTTCTGAGACATCAATGCCAAACCTCTCTTGCTCAACATCAAGCATGAGGAACTCCTCAGCTCCGAGCCCGAAGTTCACAAGCACCTGGACGTCATCCTCAGCCGCTCCCCTATGCCACCTTCACCGGCGAGGACTACACGCTCAATGGCCAAGCCGAGTTCCGCGTCTTCGACTACTTCTGCACCATGTTCGACATCGCCGGCGCCGCCCTCATCAACAAGGCCGCCAGCATGGCTGGCCACACAAGCTGTCAGGAAGGTCGACAACAAAGCACTCACTAAGATCGTCTGGTACCCCGTCGTCAAGAAAGTCGCTGTCATGCTCGGCCAGAAAATCACCAGACAAACCGTCGGCTCCGCCGTCACCAAAGTCGTCCCCGTCCTCGGCGGCGTCGTCGCCGGCACGCTTACCTATGCCGCCTTCCGTCCCATGGGCCAACGCCTCGCCAACGACTTCGTCAACGACGTCAACAACACCTTCGACCTCAAAGACGACCCAAAGAACGAACTCAACGCCGAATTCCTCCAAGAACTCGAAGAACAAGAAAACACGATCATCGAGGGGCGAAGTCATGGACTAAGTTAGTTCCTGAGATGAGCCCCAAGGACAAAGAGGGCGACCATCATGGGTACCTTTCGAATCAACTTCTACCTATCCTCGAAAGAACTACGGACCTGACCCCTGTTTGGTGGACACCTGATA
>NZ_KQ961714.1:0-226176 GCF_001563605.1 Corynebacterium sp. CMW7794 | reverse complement strand
TCTATTACAAAGACGCCGAGGGTCGGTTCTGGAAACGCCGGAAGTTCGGGCCGGACCTACCCTGCACGAATAGCTAACGGCGCGCACACGCGAAAACCCGCCCCGAGGGGCGGGCGATTCGGCATGCCGTTTTACGCCAGGCGCTCAGAACGCAGGCGATCGACGGCCGGAATGTCGAGTGGGCCGAGCTTCTCGACGGTCGTGTCCATCGCGCGCGCCAAAAGCAGGTCCGCGAGCTGCGGGTTGCGCGCGAGCGCGGGGCCGTGCATGTACGTCGCGATGACGGAGCCCTGGACTGCGCCCTCGGTGCCGACCTGGTCGGCAGAAGCACCGGCGGCGGTTGCCGCGGTGGAGTCCGTGTTACCGTTGCCGCGCGTCACGCGCGCCAGCGGGGTCGCGTCGGGGCCGAGGATGGTCGCGCCGAGGTGATTCTCAAAGCCGGTGAGCGTATCGGTGAGGCCGGGCACGGTGCCGGTGGGCCTCGAGACGACCTCGCCGATGGCGCGCTTGGCCAGGCCGGCGGTGGTGGCATCGATAAGCCCGAGGCCGTCGACCATGCGGCCGGACGCGCGGAAGGAAGTGCCCAGCACCTGCAGGCCCGCGCAGATCGCGAGGATGGGGCGCCCAGCGTTCGCGGCGCGGGTGAGGCCGCCGTCTTTGATGAAGTGCTCTGCCGCGAGAATCTGCGCGGTATCCTCGCCGCCACCGAGCGTGTACACGTCGAGCGTCGACGGGATGGGCTCGCCGAGCAGCACGCGGTGAATCTCTGCGTCGATACCGCGCATGCGGGCGCGCTGGCGCAGGACGAGCGCGTTGCCGTCGTCGCCGTAGGTGCCGAGGACGTCGGGAAGAATGAGTCCGATATTAAGCATTGTTGTCCTCCTGGTTCGCCGCGCGGAGCAAGGCCTTGCGGAGATCACGGAACGCCGTGTAGTTGGCGAGCACCTCCACGCGGCCGGGCGGGCAGGCGCGGATAGCGTCGAGCGGGTCGGGGATGAGTTCGTGCGAGATATCGGCGTAGACGAGGCGCACGGCCAGGTCGGTGCCGCGCTCGCCGGCGGCCTTGACGGCAATCCGGTCGAAGTCCTCGAATTTTACGTCCCATAGCCAGGACAGGTCGACGCCGTCGGCGACTTGGCCGTTGACGGCGATGACCACGCCGTCGGCGGTGCGGTCGACCATGGACAGCGCTTCCTGCCAGCCGGCGGGGTTCTTCGCGAGCAGCAGGCGAATCTCGTGGTCGTCGAGGCGCACGGTGGAGTAGCGGCCGGCGACGTCGTCGACGGTCTCGCACGCGCGGGTAGCGTCAGCCTGCGGGATGTCGAAGGCCTCGACGGCGGCGGCGATGGCCTGCGCCGCGTTACCGCGGTTCGCACGGCCCGGAAGCGCCAGCTCCAGCTTGCCGATGCCCCCGTTCGCCTCCAGGCCCGCGTCCGTCACCGTGTAGCTCGGCGTCGGGCGGCGGAAGTCGCGGCCGTCTTCCAGCTTCTTCACGGCGTACCAGTCGTCCGCGGTGCGCACGACGTGGCCGCCGGTGCGCGGGCAGGTGACGGAATCGCCGAGCCAGCCGGCGCCGGCGGAGACCCAGATGACGTTCTTCGCGTCGTAGGCGACGGAGGTCATGAGGACGTCGTCGCAGTTGGCGATGATGAGCATGTCTGGGTGGGCCTCGACGGCGCCGCGTAGCGCGCGCTCGATCTTATTGATTTCGCCGACGCGGTCGAGCTGGTCGCGTGAGAGGTTGAGCAGCACGAGCGCCTGCGGAGTGATGTTGTCTGCGACGTGGGGGACGTGGAGCTCGTCGACCTCGAGCACGATGTGCGAGGCGTCCGGGCTCGCCAGGAGCGCGGAGATGATGCCGGCGTCCATGTTGTCGCCGCCGTCGTTCGTCGCCACGGTGTAGCGGGTGCGCAAGGCCGCGGCGAGCATGCGGGTCGTCGTAGACTTGCCGTTCGTGCCAGTGACGAGGACGGACGGACGTCCGCCGGCGAGTTCGCCCATGATGTGCGGGTCGATGGCTCCGGCGATGAGGCCGCCGATCATGCCGCCCGCGCCGCGACCGGTCGCACGCGAGGCGTACGTCGCGGCCTTGGCTGCGGTCTTCGCGACCGCGGTGCGCGCCTTTCCTAGGACACCCATTTAGCTCTCCTTCTTCTGGCTGTCGTTGCCGCCATGGTTCTTATTCCGGTTGTTGCTGCCGCGTCCGCGACGCCGGCGATTGCCACCGCGCGAGCCGCGGCGGCGCTTGCCGCCGGACTTGCCGCCCTGCGCATTGCGGGACCGCGATCGGTTATTCGCATTGGGGATGGGGTGTTGGGACGGCGCTGCGGGCTCGGGGGCATCGGCAGGCTCGGCGACGTCCTGGAGGAGTTCGAGGAACTCCTCGTCCGTGACGAGCTCGATGTCCTTGCGGTGCGCGTGCATGGCC
The DNA here is from genome assembly GCF_001563605.1 of Corynebacterium sp. CMW7794. Lineage (NCBI taxonomy): Bacteria > Bacillati > Actinomycetota > Actinomycetes > Mycobacteriales > Corynebacteriaceae > Corynebacterium > Corynebacterium sp. CMW7794. The sequence goes on along the minus strand of NZ_KQ961714.1, from coordinate 223,748 downwards.
TTGCCCACGAGGTCGTGGCGGCGGTTGCACACGACGAGCGAGGTCTCGCGCGAGAGTTTTTCCACGTAGTTGAGCTCCGCGGTGACGCCGGCGGCGATGAGCTCGTCCGGGTCGATGCGGGTCTCGGGCGCGACGACGAACTCCATGCCCTTGCGGACCTGTTCGCCGCGGCGCCAGAAGCCTGAGTTGTGATGCAGGCGCGGGGCCTGGGCGGCGTCGACGCGGACCTCGGAGCGCTGCAGGCCAAAGCGGTCGGCGCGCAGGTCGTCCGGGGCGTAGCTCGAGTGCTCGTCCTGGGAACGGTAGAGCTCGATGAGCATCTGGGTCGCGGCGCGGGAGGTCTCGGCCTCGGGCTGGGCTGCGCGCTCGGTGGTCGCGGCGGCGTCGTGACCGGCGACGGCGGCGAGACGGATGTCGGTGAAGTCCTGCTCGGCGCGGCGAGCGGTGGCGAGCGTGTCGATGATGCGCTCGGGCGTGGGAACGTGGCCTACGCGCTGGCGGCGGCGGCGATTGCGGCCGCGGGAACGGTTGGCGCGGGCGGCGGCGGTCATGGCGCGGCGGGCCTCGGCGACGAGGAACCCCCACGTGTACGGGGTGTCGTGGACGATGAGGGTGCGTCCGTCGATGAGCCGATCGAGCGGCTTGAGGATTTTGGAGAACTGCTGGCCCTCGGCGTCGGCTTCGAGGCCGTGCTGGTGGCGGGGGCCGCGGTCGGTGTCGGGGTTGAGGACCGCGTGGAAGTCGCGGCCGGTCTCGCCGGCGTCGTTGAAGGTCAGGGCGTCGAGGGTGAGCAGGCGCCCGGTCGACGGATGGATGCCGGTGGTTTGGATGGTCACCGCGACATACGGGTAGTCCGCGATATCAGTGAGCCGGTCGTGCTCGCGCGGGGAATCTGTCATTGTTCCGAGTTTAACGGACGCGGACTCGAATCCCGTGCGCTACTCGCCCAGAGGAGGGTTAGGAGACGGTCTCGGTCGGGGTTTCGACGGCGAGTTCCTGCGGGGTGTCTTCGACTGCGGGCGTCGGTTCGAGCGGCGTCGGTTCGAGCACTGTGGGGGACTTCGTGGCGGGGTCCTCGATGACCTCGAACGTGGTGGCCTCAGTGGTGGGTTCATCCGTGGTGGTTGCCGCGTCGGCGCCGCGGAAGAACGGAATGATGATGCAGTTGACGATGGTGGTGAACCAGAAGCCCGTGCCGCATTCCTTCGTGCCGGCGTTCCTGTCCGCGGTGTCGGCGGCCGTGGTGGTCGTCGTGGCGGGCGTGGTCTCCGTCGTGGGCTGTGCGCTCGTGGCGGGGGCCGTGGTGGACGGCTGCGCACTCGTGGTGGCGGTCGTCTTCGTCGAGGTAGTGGGGTCGTTGTCGCGGAACGAGTAGCTGACGGTCGTCGGGGTCGCCTTTGCCGTGGTGGGCGTGGTGGGTGCAATTGCGGTGACGGTGGTGGTCGGCGTGACGGCCGAGGTCGGGGCGGCGGTGGTCGTGGATTCGACAGGGGACGTCGCGGGGGCGTCCGTCAGCTCGGCTGTCGTCGTAGTCGTGGTTGCCGTCGCGGTGGCCGAGGTGGTCGTGGCAGTCGTGGTTGCCGTCGCGGTGGCCGGCGCAGCACTGGCGGTCGGCGTGACGGCCGAGGTCTGGGCGGCGGTGGTCGTGGCCTCGGCAGGCGACGTCGCGGTAGAGGATGTCGCGGCGGGGGCCGTCGTGGTCGTTGTGGCGTCCGTCGGCTCGGCCACGGTCGTCATCGTGGTTGTCGCGGGCGTGACGACGTCGAAAGCCCACTCGCCGTTGTCGTCGCTGATGATGACGTCGCCGGAGTCGATCGTGGTGTCTTCGATCTGCGCGGTGGAGGTGGGCGTGGGGGCAGCGAGAGCCTTGTCGGTGGGGGCCACAGCGATGGTGCTGGGCAGCGGGGACGCGGTCGTGGGGGCGGAGGCCGCAGTCGTTGTGGTGGTCGGGCTGGCTGCCGCGGTGGTGGACGGGGCGTCCTGGGCGAGGATGAGGTTGCCGTCGCGCGTGAGGCGGCGCAGTTCGTCCAGCGAGATGCCGGAGTTCGTGTCGGGGCGGGCGTCCTGGTTGGACACGCTCGGGTTGACGGCGGCTGGTGCGGTGCCGCGGGGGGCGGTGCCGGTCGTGGTGGTGCCCGTGGCGGTGGCGCCGGTGGCTGAGCACTGGGCGGTCTCAGCGTCGCCCTGGCGTGAGGCGTCGTTCGCCGCGGCGGAGCGTGCTGCGCGCGTGGTGGCCTCGCGTGTGGAACCCTGGCCTGCGGTGCGATCGCCGTTCGTGCGGGCCGAGGAGTCGGAGTCCGTGAAGTTTGTGCTTGTGGAGTCGGCAGACGAGTCTGCGCGGGAGGACGCGGAGGCCTGTGCGTCGGTGTTTACGTCGCCGTTGGGGTCGCTCGCGGAGCCGGCGGTGGAGGGGCCGGACGCGACGGTGAGGGGGGCATCGGAAGGCTGGTTGCTGACGATGTTGTTCGTCGCGACGCCCAGGCCACCCACGGTGAGGATGGCGGTCGAGGCGGCGGCGATGGCCTGGAGGCTCACGCCCGAGGCGGCGGCCGTGGTCGCGGCGGTCGTCGTGGCAGTTGTCGCGGCTGCGGAGGTGGTGGCGGCGGATGCGCCAGCGGTGGAGGTCGCGGACGTCGAACCCGTGGCGGATGACCCCAGCGAGGTCACGGAAGCAAGCGTGGCGCCGGCGGAGGCACCGGTTGCGGCGGTGCCAGCGCCGCCGGTGAAGAAGCCCGTCATGGGGACGGCGGCCTCGGCGCGCGCGGCAGCGGCGGCGGAGAGAACCATGCCGGTCGTGGCGGCGGTGCCTGCGACGGCGGCGAAGTGCTTGCGGGCGGGCGCCTCTGCGTCGGCGTAGATGGTCAGGGTTGGGTGACCCTCGTTGTACTTGTAGTAGCCGCGCGCGACGGAGACGAGACCGGAGTAGTGGTAGGAAATGATGGTATCGGCAAGCTGGAGTGCGTCCTCGCGCGCGAGGGTGCCGATGAAAGCGCCGTCGACGTAGGCCGACACGGAACGATGGCCGAGGAAGCGGCGGGCGCGCAGCGTGACGAGGAAGTGCTGGGGCTCGCGCGGGTAGGACGCCAGCGACGTGGGAATGCCCTGGACGGGAATGCCGACGCCGCCATCGAGCATGGCCCAGCGCACGGCGGGCGGGTTGTTCGCCGGCACGCACAGACCGGGAGCGGGCAGGACGACGGAGGCGAGCGGCCAGCCGTTGTCGTCGAGAGTCAGGCGCGCGGAGACCTCGGGGGACAGTCCGGCGCCGAGGATCCAGTCGAGTTCGGTGTACTCGGCAGAGTCGTGGGCGTCGATGGTGCCGATCTGGACGCCGTCGTGGCGGACGGTAAGCCCCACGGTGTCATCCGCAGACGCGGAGGGGGTGCCCAAAATAACGGAGATGGTTCGCACGTCTGCGGAGCCGAGAAGATTAGCGAAAACCTCGGCGTCGATGCCGTTGATGGGCAGCGTGCGGGCAGCACCAAAGCCGTGGTCAGGGACCACATACGGAGTATGACTCATAACTAACTGCCTTTGGGTTGGTGCGTAGACGACGCGGGAGAGAGGAACCACATCTTATCTTTTGAGACTTTACGCCAATTTTTGGGTATTTTCTAATCTTTCTCAGGCTTGAAAAGTGGAAAGAACAGCTGGGTGTTATACGTAATACCACGCGACGCCGGCGAAAACCAAGAGCAGTATAAGTGCGGCAACGAGCCACCAGATCCACGTGCGTGACGTGTCCGCGGTGGGAGTACCGAGGTCCGCGTTGCGGGGGCCTTGCGCGGCGAGGAAGGTGGTGGTCTCAAACGAGCTCGCCGCGTCCTGGTGTGGGGAGGCAGGCGAGACGTGCGTGGGGTCGAACTCCGCGGGCGCGGCGTAGAGGGTGAGTGTGCGCTCGTCGCGGCGCGGGGCGTAGTAGGCGCGGGCGACGGCGATGACGCCGTGCTCGCGGTGCGCCACGATGGTGGAGTGTAGGCGCGCGGCCGCTGCATCGGGCAAACGCCCCGCGAGGTGATTGCCCAGGTAGACCTCGACGCCGCCATCAGGCAGCGCGCGCAGGCGGGTGAGCAGCTGCAGGCGCGAGCGCTTGTCGATGCCGATATCGTCCGGGAGGTCCATGAGCGTCACGGCGTCCGCAGGCGAGCCGGGTGGCAGGAGCGTCCACGCCTGGGCCGGCGGGTTGTTTGCGGGCAGAAGAAGACCTGGGCGGGGCAAGCGCAACGCGGCGGAAGAGGCGAGGCCGTCGACCGTGATGCGGGCGGTGACCTCCGGGGTAAAGCCCTGGTCCAGGAGCCAATCGAGTTCGGGGTATTCGGCGCGGTCGGCGGCGGGGAGGAGGCCTAAGGGGGCATCGGCAAGCTGGGCTTGGAGCGCGTGGGGCGTGGCGTGGAGGGTGACCGGCAGGTCTTGGGTGCCGGAAAGCCGCGCGAGGGTAGGGCCATGGAGCTCGTGGAGAGCGATGGACCGGATGGCCCCCAGCCCCGTCGCGGGAATTGTGTACGTGTCCGCCATGGCGCCCCTTTCCTTTTAAGTCAGGATAACCAGGGCGCTAGGCGGGGCGGAAATTACGCGAGGGCGCGGTTGACGGCGGACGTCATGGCGCGCAGCGACGCGGTGGTAGTGGACCCGGCGATGCCGACGCCCCAGATCTTGGAGCCGTTGACATCGGCGGCGACGTAGCAGGCAGCCTCGGCGTCGTCGCCGGCGGTGCGGGCCTGCTGGGAGTACTCGATGACCTCGAAGTCGATGCCGAGGGACTCCAGCGCGTTCGCGTAGGCGGCGATGGGGCCGTTGCCGGTGCCGGTAATGGACTTCTTCTCACCGTTGTAGATGACGTCGACGTTGAGCGTGGTGTCCGCGTCCGGGGTCTCCGCGTTCTTGATGGAGGTGGAGACCTGCTCGAGCGGGGTGGTGCGGTCCAGATACTCGGTCGCAAAGATGTCCCACATGTTCTTGGAGTTGACCTCGCCGCCCTCGGAATCCGTGACTTCCTGGACGACGGCGGAGAACTCGCCCTGCATGGCGCGCGGCATGTTGATGCCGTGGTCCGTCTTCATGATGTAGGCGACGCCGCCCTTGCCGGACTGGGAGTTGACGCGAATGACGGCCTCGTAGTCGCGGCCCACGTCCTTCGGGTCGATGGGCAGGTACGGGACCTCCCACGTGGTCTCGCGCAGCTCGTCCCAGGAGACCTCGGTGTTGATGGCGCCGGGGCGGACCTCGTTGGCCAGGGCGTCGAGGCCCTTGTTGATGGCGTCCTGGTGGGAGCCGGAGAAGGCGGTGAAGACGAGGTCGCCGCCGTAGGGGTGGCGCTCGGGCACGCGCAGCTGGTTGCAGTACTCGACGGTTTCGCGGATGGTGGGCAGGTCGGAGAAGTCGATCTGCGGGTCGACGCCCTGGGTGAGCATGTTGAGGCCCAGGGTGACCAGATCGACGTTGCCGGTGCGCTCGCCGTTGCCGAACAGGCAGCCTTCGATGCGGTCCGCGCCGGCCAGGTAGGCCAGTTCGGCGGAGGCGACGCCGGTGCCGCGGTCGTTGTGCGGGTGCAGCGAGAGGATGATGGAGTCGCGCTTTTCCAGGTTGCGGTGCATCCACTCGATGGAGTCCGCGTAGATGTTGGGCGTGATCATCTCGACCGTGGACGGCAGGTTGATGATCATGGGGTGCTCGGGCGTGGCGTCCATGATGTCTACGACGGCGTCGCAGACCTCCTTGGCGAAAGACAGCTCGGTGCCGGTGTAGGACTCCGGGGAGTACTCCCAGCGCCAGTTGGTGTCCGGGTAGTCCGCGGCGATGGTCTTAACCAGCGTTGCGGCGTCCGTGGCCAGCTTCTTAATGGCCGCCTTGTCCTTGCGGAAGACGACGCGACGCTGCAGCTTGGACGTCGAATTGTAGAAGTGCACGATGACGTTCTTCGCGCCCGCGCAGGCCTCGAAGGTGCGGCGGATGAGGTGCTCGCGGGCCTGAACGAGGACCTGGATGGTGACGTCGTCCGGAATCTTGTTCTGCTCGATGATCTCGCGCACGAAGTTGAAGTCCGTCTGGGACGCGGACGGGAAGCCGACCTCGATCTCCTTGTAACCCATCTTGAGCAGCAGGTCGAACATGCGGTGCTTGCGCTGCGGGCTCATCGGGTCGATGAGTGCCTGGTTGCCGTCACGCAGGTCGACCGCGCACCACTGCGGGGCGTGGGTGATTTTCTTCGACGGCCAGGTGCGGTCTGGCAGGTCGACGACCTCTACTTCCTGCTCGAAGGGCAGGTAGCGGTGAAACGGCATGGAGGAGCCGCGCTGCTTATTCCAGGCGGGCTGGCCGTCGCGCGCCGGGCCGGCCGGGGTCGTGATTTCGCGGGGTGCAGAGATGTATGCGTCATTCGGGGACATGGCTTAAATCCTATCGGTTGAAAGGTGTGGGGGAGGCCGGCGCGGCGAAATATCCGCGACGGGCGCCGGCCCCACAAGGATTAAGGGCCTAAATCCCGCCGCGGCCGATAAGGAGAAGGCGCGCGATCGTCATGTGGCGCAGACTACCCTACGTTTCACGTCGTGGCAAGAAATCTCACGTAGTGAGATGATCGAGAAGCGGGTAAAGTGCCTGGGGTGACGATCGAGGCGACAGGAACCCACGGGGGCATCGGCAAGCGCGGCTGGATGGATGCGGCGGCGCTGGCTGGCGTGCTGACGGTGCTGCGCGTGGCCGTGCTTGCGGTGCTCGCGGCGGCGAATGGCAAGCCGCTGGGGGAGCAGCTCGTGGCGTGGGACGCGCAGCACTACCTGCGGATTGCCTCCGAAGGCTACGCGCAAGAGGAATCCTTCGCCTTCTTCCCGGCGTTCCCGCTGCTGCTGCGGGTGTTGGGTGGCTCGGCGGCGGCGGGCATCGCGCTCAACGTCGTGTTGACGGTGGTGATGACCGCGGGCGTTATGGCGCTCGCGCAACGCAGGGGCGCCGGGCGCGCCGGGCAGCTGGCCGCCGCGGCGGTCGTGACGAGCGCGCCCCTGTCCATCGTGTTCACCATGCCGTATACGGAGGCACTCTTTGGGGCTTTGGCGTTTTGGGCGCTCGTGGCGCTCGTCGACCGGCGGTGGCTGACCGCCGGCGCGATGGTCTGCGCGCTGGGCCTCGTGCGACTCACGGCGGTACCACTCGTGGCGGCGTTCTTCGTCTACGTCGTGTGGGCCGCGCGCCGGGAGTGGCGCGCCTGGGTGGGCGTCGCGGTCTCCCCGTTGGGCCTGCTGGGGTTCCTCATCTGGGCCAACGCGCACCTGCCGCGCGGCTACTTCGCGCTGCAGCGGGAGAATTGGCATTCCGAGTTCGACATGGGGTTGGCCACGGCGCGCTGGGTCTGGAACACGCTCACCGCGGGCGAAAACGTGGGCTATCTGCTTGCTACGTGCGTCATTATCGCAGCGCCCGTGTGCCTGGCGCTCGCGTGGCGGCGCCTGGATCCGCCCGTGTGGCTCTTCGCAGCGGCGCTCGAGGCCAATATTTTGCTTTCCGATGGCCTCATGCACTCGCGCCCGCGCCTGCTGCTGCCCGCCGCCCTCGTGCTCATGCCGTGGGCTGTGTGCGCGGTGCGTTTACTGCGCCCGGCGGTGGCCTGGACTCTGGTGGGCGCGTGGGCACTCCTCGGGGCGTGGGTGAGCGCCTACATGCTGGTGGTTTTCGAGTGGGCTATTTAACTGAGCTCTGAGCTGGCCTAGGCCCGACCGGCACGCGCGCGAGCACGATGGTCGCGAGAATCATCACTGCGAGCGCGGTGGCCATGACTGCCCAGCCCGCGGCGGAGGACACGGAGAATTTCTCGCCGAGCACCCAGTAGCTCATGCCGAAGGCGAGGATGGGCTCCGCGATGGTCATCGCGGGCAGCGAGTGCGTGAGCGGCCCGGCGTGGAAGGAATACTGCTGAACCACCGTGCCGGTGCCCGCGAGCGCGATGAGCGCGTAGAGATGCCACGAGGTGAGCAGGCTGCTGATGCCCCCGTGGGTGAGCTCGGTTGTCGCCCCCTTCGCCAGCAACGCGACGTAGCCATAGATGATGCCGCAGGCGGTGCCGAAGGCTAGCGCCCGGTATTTGTGCCACTGCACGCCCGCGATGGCTAAGCCGATGAGCAGGACCGCGCCGACGAGGAGGGCTGGCCACCAGTCCGACCACGTGGGATTATCCTCGCCGGCCCGGGGGCGACCGTAGAGGACGAGGATGCCCACGGCGAGGGTGAGTGCCACGCACCAGAAAATCTCGTGGCCCGGCATGCGGCGCTTGGAGTACCACGCGGACAGGGGCAGCGTGAACATGAGGGAGAGCACGAGCACGGGCTGCACGACGAGGAGGGTACCGAACGCGAGCGCGATGAGTTGGAGGGCATAGGCAAGCACGGCAGCGCCGGTGCCTACCCACCACAACGGATTGCCCATGGCGGTGCGCATGACCGCCCCGGAGGCCTCGAGTGCGATACGGTGGCGGATGACGGTGCCCCATGCGACGACGATCGCCGACGCCAAGGCGAAGAATACGGCGATAACGTTGTGTAACACCCGCCCCACGCTACCCGATCCGCAGACCGCGTCCGGTGTGACGCATTTATATGCACGTCATGTTTCTAATCGCGCGGGAAAACGTTAGTCTGGAGAAGTTGACTACTAGGCAACAGGTATTCGTGGCGCTCACGCGCCGCGGACGCGAGGAATTCGAGTTAGGAAGGCGGCAGGAGTTTCAGTGGCCCTGATCGTACAGAAATACGGTGGTTCGTCCCTCGAGAGCGCCGAGCGCATTCGCGCCGTCGCGGAGCGCATCGTGGCGACGAAAAAGCAGGGCCACGACGTCGTCGTGGTCTGCTCCGCCATGGGTGATACCACCGATGACCTGCTGGACCTCGCGGCGCAGGTCAACCCCGTCCCGCCGCAGCGCGAGATGGACATGCTGCTCACTGCCGGCGAGCGCATCTCCAACGCGCTCGTCGCCATGGCCGTCGAGTCTCTCGGCGCGCACGCGCAGTCGTTCACTGGCTCGCAGGCGGGCGTGCTCACCACCGAGCGTCACGGCAACGCGCGCATTGTGGACGTGACGCCGGGCCGTATTACGGAAGCCCTCGAAGCGGGCCAGATCTGCATCGTCGCCGGCTTCCAGGGCGTCAACAAGGACACGCGCGACGTCACGACGCTGGGCCGTGGCGGTTCCGATACCACCGCGGTCGCGCTGGCCGCCGCCCTAAACGCCGACGTCTGCGAGATCTACTCCGACGTCGATGGCGTGTACACGGCCGACCCGCGCATCGTGCCCAACGCCCGCAAGCTGGAGAAGCTCTCCTTCGAGGAGATGCTCGAGATGGCGGCCGTCGGTTCCAAGATTCTCGTCCTGCGCAGCGTCGAGTACGCCCGCGCATTCAACGTTCCCTTGCGAGTTCGCTCGTCTTATTCAAATGACCCCGGCACGCTCATTGCCGGTTCGATGGAGGATATTCCCGTGGAAGAAGCAGTACTGACTGGTGTCGCTACCGATAACTCTGAGGCTAAGGTGACGGTGCTGGGCATCCCGGACCGCCCGGGCGAGGCCGCCAAGGTCTTCCGCGCCGTCGCGGATGCCGAGATCAACATCGACATGGTGCTCCAGAACGTCTCCTCCCTGGAGAACGGCACCACGGACATCACCTTTACCTGCCCACGCGCTGACGGCCCGCGCGCGATGGAGCTGCTTACCAAGCTCAAGGCCGAGGGCGGCTGGACCAACATCCTGTACGACGACCAGGTGGGCAAGGTCTCCCTCGTCGGCGCCGGCATGAAGTCCCACCCGGGTGTCACCGCAGACTTCACCGAGGCCCTGCGCGACGTGGACGTCAACATGGAGCTCATCTCCACCTCGGAGATCCGCATTTCTGTGCTCACCCGCGAGTCCGACCTCGACAAGGCCGCCCAGGCCCTGCACGAGAAGTTCCAGCTCGGCAGCGACGAGGTTGCCACTGTCTACGCCGGTACCGGCCGCTAAAGGACGAATAATTCTCCGGTGCGCGACGTCGTACCGGATACACCCCGGGTCTACGACCCACCTCAAAGGAGACTTTTTACCATGACCACTGTTGCAGTTGTAGGCGCCACCGGCCAGGTCGGCCGCGTCATGCGTTCCATCCTCGAAGAGCGTAATTTCCCGGCAGACAAGGTCCGCTTCTTCGCCTCCTCGCGCTCGGCGGGCCAGGAGCTTGAGTTCCGCGGCGAGAAGATCGTTGTGGAAGACCTCGCCCAGGTGACCGAGAAGTCCGTCGCGGACGTCGACATCGCGCTCTTCTCCGCGGGCGGCGCCACCTCCAAGCAGTGGTCCCCGGTCTTCGCGGCCGCCGGCGCAACTGTCGTGGATAACTCCTCTGCGTTCCGTAAGGATCCGGACGTCCCGCTTATCGTCTCCGAGGTCAACCCGCAGGACGCGCAGAACCCGCCGAAGGGGATTATCGCGAACCCGAACTGCACGACCATGGCTGCCATGCCGGTGCTCAAGGTGCTTGATGATGCCGCCGGGCTGCAGCGCCTGCACATCTCCTCCTACCAGGCAGTCTCCGGTTCCGGACTGGCCGGCGTGGAGACGCTGGCCAAGCAGGTCGCCGAGGTCGGTGACCGCAACGTCGAGCTCGCCCACGACGGCTCCGTGCTCGCCCCGGAGGAGCTCGGCCCCTACGTCGCGCCCATCGCGTACAACGCGCTGCCGTTCGCGGGCAACCTCGTCGATGACGGCTCCGAGGAGACCGACGAGGAGCAGAAGCTGCGCAACGAGTCCCGCAAGATCTTGGGCCATCCGGAGCTGAAGGTCGCGGGCACCTGCGTGCGCATTCCGGTCTTTACCGGCCACACGCTCACCATCCACGCCGAGTTCGACAAGGCGATTACCCCGGACCAGGCTCGCGAGCTGCTTGCCGATGCCCCTGGCGTCAAGGTCGTCGACGTCCCCACCCCGCTCGCTGCCGCCGGCATCGACGAGTCTCTGGTCGGCCGCATTCGCCAGGACCAGTCCGTGGACAACAACAAGGGGCTCGTCCTCGTTGTCGCGGGCGACAACCTGCGCAAGGGCGCTGCACTCAACACGATTCAGATTGCGGAGCTGCTCGTCTAAGCGTGCATATCGAATGGCGAAGGCCGCGGTCCCTGTGGGGACCGCGGCCTTTGCTATAGGGGGTGATTAGTGAGTGGCAGGTTTGTTGCCGTGCGCAGCGCCGAAGTCGAGGTCATCGGACGTGACTGAATTGGAGCTGGCGGTGGAGGGGGCATCGGAAGGCTCGGTGTCGACGGCAACCGGCTTGGTGTGCTGGACGTAGGTGACAGTGGGTTCTGGATCTTCACGGTCGTAATCGAGGTCAGCATCGGCTTCGAGCTCCTCGTGAATCTCGTCTGCGACGACGGCTACGAACTCGGTGGTCTCCATGTTGGAGCCGGCCGCCAGCTTCGACAGCTCGCGCTCATTCTTCTTGGTGAAACGCTTGCGCGGGTCCAGACGACGCTGCACCAGAACGCGCGCGCGGAGGCGGCGCTTGGTTTCCTTGCGCATCGGGCCCAAGTTCTTCAGCCAGTAGGCCGAGAGCACGGCAATCATCAGGATGCCCAAGTAGCCGAGAATCGGGTAGACGAAAGCGACCAAGTCCTTAAAGCCTACAAACGACAGGCCGAAACCGATGATGCAGGAGACGGCATAGACCGGGTAGAAGCGCTTGGGGTTGTTGCGCGTTAGGCGCTTGCCTAACGCGTAGAACATACCGATGGCAGTGTTGAAGACCATGCCGTAGATGATGAACGTCATCACGTAGCCCAAGGCCGGATTGATGGTGTTAATGAGCTCGAGCACCGGCATGTCAGCGTGCATGACCTGCGGGGCAACAATGTAGAGGGCGACGACAAGCAAGGTCATCATGATGAAGAAGACGATGCCGCCGAATGCACCGCCCAAGCCAACGGCGCGGTTATCGAGGAAGTTGCCGCCGATGACGATGGACATGGACACCGCCGTCATAATGGTCAGGCCGGTGTAGTTGAGCGAAGAGATCCACCATGTAGGCAGCGGCGAGGATACGTTGGACGAGGCGAAGTCATTCATTGCGCCGAAATCGATGTCGTTCGTGGCAATGGCGTAGATGGTGGTACCCAGCACGAAGAGGATGATGAACGGGGTAATCGCGCCGATGACCGTCGTGACGCGGTCGACGTCGAGGAGGCCTACGAGAAGCACGAGGACGAGCATGACCACGGCGCCGACCCAGATGGGGACGGCAGGGAACTGCTGCGCAATATTCGAGCCGCCACCGGCGAACATGACAAAGCCGATGGAAAAGAGCGTCACAATGGTCGCCCAGTCGAGGATCTTGGAGATGATCGGGTTCGAGACTTCTTCGAAGACGGCGGTGTGCTCATTGGCCTGGAAATAGGAGCCCAGCTGGAGGGTCGCCACGCCGGTAATCAGCACGAGAAGTGCGGTGAGCGCGACGCCCGCAAGCCCCCAGTTACCGAAAGCAACGAAGTACTGGAGGGCCTCTTGGCCCGAGGCGAAGCCCGCACCAACGATGACACCGATAAACGCCATGGAGATCGCCATTGCGCGTTTGAACATGAGGGAGTTTCTCTCTATCTCATGCGTGCCGGGGCCAGCGTTCTAGTGGTTGCGGCCCCGGGTCGACTATCGATTTTGCACGCATGTCTTCCCTCCACGATACGTGCGTTTTTGTGAACTAGCTCCATTGACATGTGAGCGTTGTAACTAATTCACTCGCGAAATAAGACGCCAGAAATGCGGCTGGCTAGTACAAACGGACGCTAAGTAACTAGTTTGTAACGATTGGTGGGGAGCAGCCGCCCGCTATTTTCCTGCGCCGTCGATGAGATCCTTACGCGCACGCGCCACGCGCGAGCGGATAGTGCCCACGCGCACGCCGGAAATCTTGGCGGCTTCCTCGTAGGTATAGCCCAGGACCTGGGTGAGGATGAGGGCTTCGCGGCGGTCCTCCGGGAGGGCATCGATAAGCGCACGGGCGTCGATCCATTCGGACCACGCGGCGGAGGATTCGCCGGTGGACGCGCCAGCGGCGGCGTCCTCGTATTGGGTGGCGGACTTGCGGGGACGCGCCATGTCGTGCCGGATGTTGTCCACCCATACGCGTCGGGCGAGGGAGAGCAGCCAGGTGCGCGCGGAGGAGCGGGCGGCGAAGCGGGGGAGTGCGCTCATGACTCGCAAATACGTTTCTTGCGTAAGATCGTCAGCGATTTCCGGTCCGCCGAGGTGGGCGATGAGCCGCCACACGTCATCTTGGGTGGCGCGGATGAACTCCGTGAGAGCTGTGCGGTCGCCACGGCCGGCCTTGAGGGCCAGGTCGGTGACGCGTGCGTCATCAGCTTCGGAGTGGTGTTTCACCCGCTTTAATCTACCAGCTGCGGGCAACCTATTAATTACCTGTCATTGGTTGCACCCTCCTATTGACAGCGCTATTCTATGGGTATCCCATGATTAATAATTTCGTCCGAAAGATTTCGGGCGAGTAATCCCAAGGAAGAAGGCAGACACCATGTCCGACCTCGATAAGATCCTCACCCAGGGCGAGCGCCCGGCGGCACAACCCGGCGAGTCCACCACCCGCGCGTCCGGCCAGCCCGTGCCGAGCGAGAACACCTCCATTACCGCTGGCCCGCAGGGCCCGGTTGTGCTCAACGACTCCCACCTCATTGATAAGCTCGCGCACTTTAACCGCGAGCGCGTCCCGGAGCGTACCCCGCACGCCAAGGGTCACGGCGCCTTCGGCGAGCTGCACGTCACCGAGGATGTCTCCCAGTACACCAAGGCCAAGCTCTTCCAGAAGGGCACCGTGACCCCGATGGTGGGCCGTTTCTCCACCGTCGCCGGCGAGCAGGGCTCCCCGGATACCTGGCGCGACGTCCACGGTTTCGCGCTGCGTTTCTACACCGAGGATGGCAACTACGACATCGTGGGTAACAACACCCCGGTGTTCTTCCTCCGCGACGGCATGAAGTTCCCGGACTTCATCCACTCCCAGAAGCGCCTCGGTTCCTCCGGTCTGCGCGACGCGGACATGCAGTGGGACTTCTGGACCCGAAACCCGGAGACCGCCCACCAGGTCACCTACCTCATGACCGACCGTGGTACCCCGAAGACCACCCGTCACCAGGACGGCTTCGGCTCCCACACGTTCCAGTGGATTAACGAAGAGGGCCAGGCATTCTGGGTGAAGTACCACTTCAAGACCCGCCAGGGCTGGGAGAATTTCACGGACGATGAGGCTGCCATGATGGCTGGCCGCAACGCCGACTATCACCGCCAGGACCTCTACGACGCCATTGAGCGCGGCGACTACCCCATCTGGGACGTCAAGGTCCAGATCATGCCCATGGCTGAGGCGGAGGACTACCGCTGGAACCCGTTCGATCTGACCAAGGTCTGGTCCCAGAAGGATTACCCGCTCATTCCGGTGGGCTACTTCGTGCTCAACCGCAACCCGCGCAACTTCTTCGCGCAGATTGAGCAGCTCGCACTCGACCCGTCCAACCTGGTCCCGGGCGTGGGCCTGTCCCCGGACAAGATGCTCCAGGCGCGCGTCTTCGCATACTCGGACCAGCAGCGCTACCGTATCGGCACCAACTACCGTCAGCTGCCGGTGAATCAGCCGCTCAACAAGGTCAACACCTACGAACACGAGGGCTCCATGTCCTTCCTGTTCAACGCGCCGGAGGAGCCCGTGTACTCCCCGAACCGTTTTGATAAGGGCAACGGCTACCTCGATGACGAGGAGGTCAACATCCGCGAGGGTGCGCACGAGGCACAGGATGCCCCGGATATGTACATCAACCCGGATCCGCACGGCGCGGATCTCACCCGCGCGGGTTACGTGAAGCACCGCGACGATGATGACTTCATGCAGCCGGGCATCCTCTACCGCGAGGTCCTCGACGATGAAGGCCGTGAGCACCTCGTCACCAACATCACGAACGCGATGGTGGGCGTCCACCCGGAGACCGAGGAGCGCGTCTACGAGTACTTCACGAACGTCGACCCGGAGCTCGGCCGCCGCGTGCGCGAGGTCTTCGCGACCAAGAAGTAACGGCGCGCCTGACCGGCCGCGTCCCCGCTGGTCGATAGGTTAAAGGGCATGAAACTCCGTGCCCTCCTGTTATCCCTCCTGCTCGTCCTGCCCCTTGCCGTAGGGGCAGGACTGCAGGCATTTTTCGGCTGGCGTGCCGATGCCCCCGCGGCAGCGCCGCAGAGCGCCCCGGGGACGGCTGAGGCAGCGCGGGCGGCATCGGAAGCACGGGCGCAGGCCGGGTTCCTGGAGGCCGGGACAGGACAGCTTACGGATGGCACGGGCAAGCTCGTGGAGGGGGCCAAGCCGCTGGGGGAGGGCGTTGATTCTGCGAAGAAGGGCGCGGATGATTTGGCCGCGGGACTCACTCAGTTGCAGTCCGGCACGGGACAGCTGGGCGATGGCGCGACGAGGATCGCGGACGGCGTGGGTACGGCCGTGGACAACATTGTGGGCGTCAACGCGGTGCGCGGGCAGATTATCGCTGCGATTGACTCGACGCTCGCGGATCTCAAGGGCAATAATTCCGCAGATGCGCGCGCGATCAAGGGGCAGCTTACGGATTTGAAGGCGCAGGCGCAGAACTTTGAACTCGATGCGAACGTGGCAGCACAGCTCACTGAGCTGAAGAAGGGCTCGCGCGACCTCGCCAACCAGTTGGCCGTCTCTGGCTACGATTATCACGACGGCGTGTACACGGCGACGCAGGGCGCGAACGATCTCGCGGCCGGCCTAGGGGAGCTGCAGAAGGGCACGGGCGAGGCGCTCTCGGGCGTGGATGAACTCGACTCGGGCGCCCAGCGCCTGCAGACAATGGCAGAACAGAACTCCGCCAAGATCGACGCCGTGCAGAAAGCCATGCCTGCTCCGGCCGCGCACTCCGCGCCCGCCGTGGCACTCGACCCGCTGCTCGCAGTGCTACTCTCCGCGCTCACGCTGCTGGGCGGCGCGGGCATGGGCGTGTACTGGGCCGCGGCCGCGCGTGCCGGGGCGCGCGTGTGGCACGTCCTTCTACTGGGCACCCTGGGGCTTACGATCACGGCCACGGCGGGCCTGGCACTCTTTGCGCTCCCCGCGCTCGACGGCGCCTCCCTGGCTGCCGCGGCGCCTGCCGTGGGGCTTGCCGCTGGTGTCTTCGTCCTGGCCACCCTGGCTGGCGCCGTCGCCACGCGCGTGCTCATCGCCGCTACCGGGATTGGCTGGGGTCTTAGCCTCGCTGGCGTGGGCGGACTGGCGCAGCTGCTGCTCACCGGCTGGGTCTGGAAGGCCGGTATCACGGGCGCGGCGCTCGTAGCGGCCAATCTCTTTCCGTTGGCCTGGGCGACATCGGGTGTTGCGGTCGCCATCAACGGTGGCGATGCGGCCTTGCAATGGACCGCTGTGGGTGTGCTTGCGGTGATAGTGTGCTGCGGAATCGCTGTGAGCCGCGCCGTGCGACCTGTGCAAACGGCGGTGGTGACGAACGATGAGTAGTTCCTTCTGGACACAAGGAAGCGTGACCTAAAAACGAGTAGGTTTCCCTCCCTAGGAGTGCTACTATTATGGATGCTCACGTAAGCCCGCTTAGGGGGCGGGCGCGCAGTGCTGTGGCGCTGCAAGTGAGTGATAGGGAATAGGGACGACGCGGTAGCTGTAGGGGCGCCGCGTCGTTTCCCCGTTTTCGGCTGTACGGTGGGGCTATGGCTTCTACCCCCTCCACCGGCCGTGGTTCGTGGTCCGTCGGGCATACGGGCGTCAATGCACCCGATATTAAAACCACGCAGGGCACCGCCGCCGAGGTCGCGGTGTTCTTCGCGACGCTCACGCCGCGCCGCCGGGCGCACGGCGAGCTCCTCGCCTAGATCTTTGAAAGCGCTACCGGGGTCACCGGCGTGCTGTGGGGCCCGTCCATGGTGGGCTACGGGGAAGCGCATTACCGCTACGCCACCGGCCGCGAGGGCGATACGTTCCGCGTGGGGTTTGCCCCGCGCAAGGCCAAGCTCAGCCTCTACGGACTCCAGGACGCCCCGCGCTGGGAGGAGCTGTCCGCGCGCCTCGGGAAGTTCACCACTGGTGCGTCGTGCGTCTACGTCAATAAGCCGGAAGACATTGATCTGGAGGCACTTGCTGAGCTCATCGCGGACGCGTGGGTCGCGGGCGTGGCGGGTGAAAAATAAAAATCCGGCTAGTCGAAACTAGCCGGATTGAGATGGTCGGGATAACAGGATTTGAACCTGCGACCTCTTCGTCCCGAACGAAGCGCGCTACCAAACTGCGCCATATCCCGGTCGCCCGCTCTAAGCGGTACTGGGATACCTTATCTCACACCCTGAACAAACAACAAAACGGCAGGTTAATCCACTTCGGTGATGCGAATGAGTGTGGCGGACGGGCGGCAGAAGACGCGGAAGGGCACGAACTTGGACTGGCCCAGGCCGTTGGAGACGTGCATTTTCATTGGCCCGAAATCGTGGAGGCCTTGGACGCGGGCGCGGTCGATGCCGCAATTGGTCACGATGGCGTGCGAGCCCGGCAAGCACAGCTGACCGCCGTGGGTGTGACCGGACAGGGAGAGCTGGTAGCCATCGGCGGCGAAACGCTCGAGGACGCGGGGCTCCGGGGCGTGGAGGAGCGCAAGGGCGAGGTCCGCGTCCTCATTGGGGGTGCCGGCGATTTCTGCGTAGTCGTCGAGGTCATGGTGTGGGTCGTCCACGCCGGCGGCGGCGAGGCGTACGTCGCCCACCTTGAATTCGTGGCGTGCCTGGTTGGCGTCGCGCCAGCCGTGCTCGATAAACGCCGCGCGCATGCCCTGCCAGGGCAGATCGACGTAGGAGGGCGTGTTCTTTTTGCCGATGAGGTAATTACACGGGTTAGGCAAGCGCGGCGCCCAGTAATCGTTCGTGCCGAAGCAGAACAGGCCAGGGCGGGCGAGTAGCGGCCCAAGCGCGCGCAGTACGTCAGGCACGGCGCGTTCGTCCGAGAGGTTATCGCCGGTATTGATGACGAGGTCTGGGTCGAGGGCGTCGAGAGCCGAGACCCACGCGATCTTGCGCTCTTGACCCGGAATCATGTGCAGGTCGCTGATGTGCAGCAGCTTGAACTCGCGGGCACCCCGCAGGGTGCCCTTGGGTAGCAACGGCACCGTGATGTCCTTGAGTTCGAAGCGGGAGGTTTCACGGTAGGCGAGCGCCAGCGTGCCCAGTCCGGCAGCGATGGTGGCTGCTGCGGCGGCGGCGAGGGTGCCTGCAATTGCTGAATTCTTCACGGCCTTAACCCTACCTGGCGTCCCCAGACGCGTAGATTGGATGGCATGAGTCAGTTGAAAGAAACCATCCGCGCCGACCTGAAGACCGCCATGAAGGCCCGTGAAAAGGAGCGCACGAGCGCCATCCGCTCGTTGCTCGCCGCCATCCAGGCCGAGGAAACGAATGGTGCCCGCCACGATCTTACCGACGAGGACGTACTCAAGGTCATCGCCCGCGAGATTAAGAAGCGCCGCGAGTCCGCAGAGGTCTACGCCGAGAACGGCCGCCCAGAACTCGCTGAGGCCGAGCTTGTCGATGTCCCCTTCTTCGAGGCTTACCAGCCCGCACAGCTCTCGGACGACGAGGTCACGGCCCTCGTTGACGAGGCCGTCGCCGAGGTCGAGGCCGAGAAGGGCGAGCCTGCCTCCATGAAGCTCATGGGTGGCGTCATGAAGGCTGCCAACGCCAAGGCCGCCGGCCGCGTGGACGGCAAGCGGCTTTCCGATGCCGTCAAGGCACGCCTGCAGGGCTAGTTCTGCAGCGCCAGCTCGCCGCTGGAATGGCTTAAAGCCCGCGGGAGAATTAGAGATTCTCCCGCGGGCTTTGTGTACTTAGCTGGCCTCGCCGGAGCTCACCTCCATGGGGCTCACGCTCAGGGAGACGAGCTGGAGCACGGTGATGAGGGCACCGCTCACGAGCCGAAGAGGAAGCGCGCCGAGGATCGCCAACGCCCACCCCGCGGTGGGCGGGACGGGCGTGAAACGAACGGAGCGTGAGAGCCAGCGTTAGAGGCCGAAGGCATTGCGGACGCTGTCCGCGAGGTCGTTGAACTGCTGCTCGAGGTTGGGGACAGCTGGCGCCGCAGGCGCGGCCGGCGCGGCGGGCACGTTGGCCGCGTTCGCAGCCGCCCCGCCGGTTCCCTCGGCGCGCCACGAGCCGCTCGTGGGCGCGGCGGCGCCGGTGCCGTCAGAGACCTGCAGCGTGACTTCGGCGCCCTTCTTCAGGCCGCCGGCGGGCTTGAGCGCGCGCACGACCTGGCCGTAGCCCACGCCCATCCCAGGCACTCGATTGACCTTGACGCTGTAGCCCTTGGACTCCAGCGTGCGGCGAGCCTCGGCCTCGGACTTATTCTTCAGTCCATCGAGCGTCGCGTCGCCGGACGTGCCCTTGTCGTAGGCATTGTTGTAACCGGGGAGGGCACCCACGCCAAGCTGGCTTGCGAGCTCGAAGTAGGTCGCGGCCGGTTCCTTGCCGCCAAAGAGATCGCCCCAGCCACACTGGCGGACGGGGCCGGTGCAGAGCGGGGTGGTCGTTGTGCCGTCGTTATAGATGTAGGGTGCCGCGGACCACTTCGAGGTAAAGCCCAAGAAGGCGGAGGACTGGTTGGACTCAGTCGTACCGGTCTTCGCCGCGGTGGTGCCGCTGAAGCCGTAGGCGCGCGCCGAGTCGGCCGCAGTGCCCTTGACGGCGTCTTGGCTGAGCGCATTCGACAGGGCATCGGCCACGTCCTTGTCGATGGCGCGCTCGCACGGGGTGGGGTCGAGGTAGACCTCGTTGCCGTCGCGGTCAGTGATTTTCTCGATGGGGTTTGGCTCGCACCACATGCCGCCGGACGCGATGGTTGCGCCCACGTTGGACAGCTCGAGCGGATTCACGGCCGTGGGGCCCAGCGTGTAGGAGCCCATGGAGGAATCTTTCGCGGTCTGGGCGATGGAGGAGTCCTCGCTAAACGAGCCGTCCTTGATGTAACTGCGCAGGCCCAGCTTGACCGAGGTGTCGACGATGGAGGACACGCCGAGCTGCTCTAGCATCTGCACGAACGTCGTATTCGGCGAGTAAGCGAGTGCGTCCTGCAACGTCATAGACGCCTGGTAGGAACCAGCGTTTTCGACGCAGTACTTGTCAGCCGGGCAATTCTGCGCGCCGCCGTGACCCAGGCCCGAGGCCTCGTAACGCGCCGGGACGGAGAGCTGATCCTTGATGCCGTACCCGGCCTCGAGACCGGCCGCCGCCGTGAAGATCTTGAAGACGGAGCCCGCGCCGTTGCCCACGAGGGAATACGGCTGCGGCAGGATCGTCTCGTAGTTGTCCTGGTCCAGGCCGTAGGTGCGCGAGGACACCATGGCAAGCACGTCGCGGTCATCGGCGGCGGGCTCGACGACGTTCATGACCTCGGCGACGCCAGGAGCGGTGGGCGAGGTCTGATCGCTTACTGCCTTCTTCGCGGCATCCTGTGCCTTCGGGTCGAGCGTCGTGGTGATGGTGTAGCCGCCACGCGCGAGCGAATCTACATCCAGGCCCTTGGCATCCAAGTACTCGAGTACATAGTCACAGAAGAAGCCCCGGTCGCCGGCGCCGATGCAGCCGTTGGTGAGCAGCGACGGCTCGGAATTCACGCCGAGCGGCTGTGCGGCGGCATCGTCAGCCTCGGCCTGCGAGATGTAGCCATTGGCGGCCATGGACTGCAGGACCGTATTGCGGCGCTCCGTGACGGCCTCCTCGTTGGTGTACGGGTTGAGGTACTCCGAAGACTGGACCATGCCGGCGAGCATGGCCGACTGTGGCAGCGTGAGCTCGCTGGCGTTTTCGCCGAAGTAGGTGCGTGCAGCGGCCTCGATGCCGTAGGCGTGGTTGCCGAAGGAGACAAGGTTCAAGTAGTTGGCGAGAATCTGCTCCTTGCTCAGTGTCTTGTCGATTTGCGTAGCCATGCGCATCTCGCGCAGCTTGCGGGCGACGGACTGCTCGGTGGCGGCCTGCTGATCCTCTTCGTCCTCGGCGGTGACGAGCAGCAGGTAATTCTTCACGTACTGCTGATCGAGCGTCGACGCGCCCTGGGACACGCCGCCGGCGAGGACGTTGGTGGCTACCGCACGGAAGTTGCCTTGGATGTCCACGCCTTCGTGGTCATAGAAGCGGCGGTCCTCGATGGAGACGATGGCGTCCTTCATCGTCTGCGAGATCTTGTCAGGAGCGACGGGGTAGCGACGCTGCGTAAACAGGTACGCCATGTCCTCGCCGGTCGCGTCCTTGATAGTGGTCACGCCGGGCATGTTGGCGGCCTCGAGGTCGTTGATGTCAGACTCCATCGCCTCTTGCGTGCGCGCGATGGCGACGCCGCCCACACCGGCGACGGGCGCCATGGCGAGTGCGCAAAGAAGTCCTACGAGGGCGGTCGCGCAGACCATCTTCAACAGGGCCTTAATATAAGTCACCTTCCATACACTACGTTGCTTTCCTGTGAAGCGAAACGCGTAAGACCCCCCTAAAGTGTGACCTGTTAGACAACGTAAAGGCCCTGTGAATACACTTACCTGTGTTAGGTTCCCTGAATTTGTGCGGGTGGTGCCCCGCACGGTCTGCGTCTGGGTGCGCCCGCTCCCAGCGTAGACCCAACGTTGGAAGGAGCGCATCCCCTATGGCTGTCAGCGTGACAACTTCCCAGAATGTATCCGACTACGTCGAGCGCGGAGAGTGGGTTACCCAAGCTAAGTGTCGTAACGGAGATCCGGACGCCCTCTTCGTGCGCGGCGCGGAACAGCGCAAGGCCGCCGTTATCTGCCGCCACTGCCCGGTGCTCACCGAATGCCGCGCCGATGCGCTCGATAACCGCGTCGAGTTCGGCGTGTGGGGTGGCCTCACCGAGCGCCAGCGCCGCGCGCTCCTGCGTAAGAACCCGCACATCACCTCGTGGGCACAGTACCTAGCCGAGGGCGGCGAGCTCGTCGGCATTTAGCCTGCACCGAGCGTGCGGGAAAAGGTAGGATTGGCCCCATGACACAATGGGAATACGCCAC
Organism: Corynebacterium sp. CMW7794; assembly: GCF_001563605.1. NCBI lineage: Bacteria > Bacillati > Actinomycetota > Actinomycetes > Mycobacteriales > Corynebacteriaceae > Corynebacterium > Corynebacterium sp. CMW7794. The sequence goes on along the minus strand of NZ_KQ961714.1, from coordinate 201,674 downwards.
CGCACCGGTGCTTACGCACGCCACCAAGCAGATCCTCGACACGTGGGGCGAGGACGGCTGGGAGCTCGTCACGATCACTCCCGGCATGAATCCGGAAAACGTCGTCGCTTACTTCAAGCGTCCGGTTGAGGAGGCTTAAATGAGCCACCTCGCGCGCCTTAAAGAACTCGGCTACTCCCTCCCGCCGGTGGCCAAGCCGCTTGCGTCCTATGTGCCTGCCACCCGCGTGGGCAACCAGGTCTGGACCTCCGGCCAGCTGCCTCTCGTCGACGGCGCCCTGCCCATCACGGGCAAGGTCGGCGGTGCAGTGACGTCCGAGCAGGCTGCCGATGCCGCCCGCACGGCCGTCCTCAATGCCCTTGCGGCCGTGGACGCCGAGGTAGGACTCGATAACGTCACCCGCGTCCTCAAGGTCGTGGGTTTTGTGGCCTCGGACCCGAACTTTGTGGAGCAGCCGGCCGTTATCAACGGCGCCTCGGACTTCATTGGTGAGCTTTTCGGCGAGGCGGGCAACCATGCTCGCTCGGCCGTCGGCGTTGCCGTCCTGCCAAAGGACGCACCGGTGGAAATCGAGCTTATTGTGGAAGTCAGTGCATAAGACGCGCTCGTTTGAGATAGGCTGAAAGACATGGAACATCCTGCATATAGTCAGCTGCGCCCCGTTACCCAATCCGTGGGCGTAGTTTTGTGCGATAACCCTTCATACACTGCTCTCGAGGGCACGAATACTTGGATCGTGCGTGCCCCTGAAGATGACCGCGCCATCGTGGTGGATCCGGGCCCAGAGGACGAGGGTCACCTTAACGTCGTCACCGCCAAGGCCGGCGAGGTAGCGCTCATCCTCATCACCCACCGCCACGACGATCACGCTTCCGGCGCTCAGCGCCTGCGCCAGCTCACCGGCGCCCCGATCCGTTCCTTTGATCCGAGTTACTGCAACGGTGGCGAGGCCCTCGAAGACGGCGAGATCATCGCTTTGGACGATGTCACGCCGCGTCTCGAGGTCGTTCACACTCCGGGCCACACTGCGGATTCGACGAGCTTCTTCGTCTGGTCCGGTGAGCCCAAGGAGTCCCGTCTTGAGGGCATAATTACTGGCGACACGATCGTAGGCCGCCACACCGTGCTGCTGTCCGAGACGGACGGCGACTTGGCTGATTACTTGAAGACGCTCGACGTGCTCGAGGAGCGCGGTAAGGACGTACCGCTGCTGCCGGGCCACGGTCCGGACTTGGATGACGTCTCGCAGGTCGCCCGCAAGTACATCGACCGCCGCCATTTCCGCTTGGATCAGATCAAGGAGATCCGCAGCCGTCTGGGCAACGACGTTGACCTGAAGACGCTGATCGACGAGATGTACGACGATGTGGACCCGGTTTTGCGCCACGCCGCAGAGCAGTCCACGCGCACGGCGCTCAAGTACTTGGACGCTTAAATTTCGCGCTCATTGTGGCCCCTTCGGGGGCCATTTTTTATGCCTGCTGCCGCGAAGTATGAATGAGTGATCGAAAAACCTGGGCTTTTCGGGCGACTCATTCACGTTGTAGGCGGCGGTCGGCTGAAAAATGCGAAACCCCGGCACGCGGCCGGGGAAGAAACGCGCGGGTTTAGCGAGCGCGCTTGGCGAGGTGCTCGGTGTCGACGATGAGCACCGACTTGCCCTCGAGGCGAATCCAGCCGCGGTGGGCGAAGGTGGCGAGCGCCTTGTTGACGGTCTCACGGGACGCGCCGACGAGCTGGGCGATCTCTTCCTGCGTGAGGTCATGGTTGACGCGCAGTGCGCCGCCTTCCTGAACACCGAAGCGGTTGGCGAGCTGGAGGAGCGTCTTGGCGACGCGGCCTGGGACGTCAGTGAAGATGAGGTCCGCGAGGTTGGCGTTCGTGCGGCGCAGGCGGCGGGCGAGCACGCGGAGCAGCTGCTGGGCGATAGCCGGGTGATCGGCGACCCAGTGCTTGAGCATCTCCGAGTTCATGGTCGCGGCCTGGACCTCCGTGACACAGACGGCCGAGGAGGTACGCGGGCCCGGATCGAAGATGGAAAGCTCGCCGAACATATCAGACGGGCCCATGACCGTGAGCAAGTTCTCGCGGCCGTCCGGCGCGTGGCGGGCGAGCTTAATCTTGCCCGAGGTGATGATATACAGGCGATCGCCCGGCTCGCCCTCCTCGAAGATGGTGGTGCCGCGCGGGAAGCGGACCGTTTCCATCTGCTCAATCAGGTTCTGCACTGCAACCGGATCCACACCTTGGAAGATGCCGGCGCGCGAAAGAATTTCCTGTACGCCTTCCACTTATCGCTCCTTGGCTTATCGTGGACCGAGCCGTCGTTTACCCGCGAGCCGGCTAGGGCCGTGTGGGGCCGAAAGCTCGATCCAAAAATCATGTCACGCCGCAGGGTACGACGCGTCACTATGTAACGCGTCTCAGTCTACCGTGGAATTGGTCACGAATGTAAATATCGCGACCGTTAATCACTAAATCTTTCGTGAAGAGTGTGTACAACTCGCTGTCGCGAGTATTCTACAGCGCTTTCTCCTCGAGTCTTTCCATTCCCATGGCGAAGAGAGCGAGGGCGATAGGCACGATCACAACGAGAGAAATCATGCTATCAAGCCTACCCGGTCTCCACCGAGTTGCGCCGTGAGGTCGCTAGGATGGGTGATTATGGCTAGAAACACGGCGGCGGATGCGCAGGAGGTTAATGCGCGGCTCGCGGAGGAATACCCAGACGCGCGCTGCGAGCTCGACTTTGAGAACCCTTTGCAGCTCACTGTCGCCACGTTGCTTTCGGCACAGACGACGGACGAGCGCGTCAACCAGGTCACCCCGGAGCTCTTCCGGCGCTATCCCACCGCGGCGGACTACGCACAGGCGCGCCGCGGCGACGTGGAGGAGATCATCCGGCCGCTCGGCTTCCAGCGTTCTAAGGCGGGGCACCTCATCGGGATGGGGGAGACCCTCGTCGCGCAGTTCGGCGGCGAGGTCCCATGCGCGGTCGAGGACCTCACCCAGCTGCCTGGCGTGGGTCGGAAGACGGCGCTCGTCGTGCGCGGCAACGCCTTCGACCTGCCCGGCATCACCGTCGATACGCACGTCACACGCCTGTCACATCGGCTGGGGCTCAGCGACGCGTCGACGCCGCTGGCCATTGAACGCGACCTCAACGCACAGATCCCCGAGGCCGAGCGCACCCTGTTTTCCCACCGTGTGATCCTCCACGGCCGTCGCGTGTGCACCGCTCGCTCCCCACGCTGTGGCGAGTGCGTCCTTGCCGATATCTGCCCCTCCAGTACGAACCCGAGGACGGATGCTGATGAATAAGACCGTCATTGGCTCGATTGCGGCGATGCTCGTGCTCGGCGTGGGCGTCGTCTTCGCGGCGCGTGGCGCGCTGTCCTCGGGGCCTGCGGACCAGGCCGCAGGCCAGCCGACCGTGAGTACTGCGGCGCCGGAGGACGAGAGGGCATCGGCAAGCGTGACGGGACGCCCGGATTGCCTGAGCGGCACTGTGGCGGGCGTGGACCTGCCGTGCTTGGGTGGCGAGGCGACGGGACCCGCAGCGGACGAGGGAATCACCATCGTCAACGTGTGGGCCTGGTGGTGCGAGCCCTGCCGGACTGAGATGCCGCACCTCATGGAGGTCGCCGCGGCACACCCGGAGTGGAAGATCGTGGGCGTGCATGCGGACACCAACGCAGGCAATGGCGCGGCGTTCCTCGAGGATATCGGGGCGGAGATGCCCAGTTTCCAGGACTCGGACAATAAGTTTGCGGGCGCGCTCGGGCTGCCTGGCGTGATTCCCATTACAGTGGTGCTCAAAGATGGCGAGGTGCAGGGCCGAATCATTAAGGCCATGACGAGCGCCGAGGAAATTGAAACGAGCATCGAGGAGTACCTATGAGCAACGACGCCGCGTGGCTGCGCCCTGCCATGGGGCTGAGTACGCCGCAGATTGACGAGGTACTGGGCAACCGCCTGTTTGTGAAGGACGCGCCGAAGGTGCTCAAGCCTGCGGCGGTGCTCATGCTGTTTTCAGGCACGAGCCTCGACGACGGCGAAGTAGTGCTTACGCACCGCTCGCCGAGCATGCGATCGCATTCGGGGCAGATTGCGTTTCCCGGCGGGCGCTTGGAGGAGGGCGAGACGCCTGTCGATGCCGCGCTGCGCGAGGCGTGGGAGGAGACCGGTCTGGAGGCCGATACGACGACGGTCGTCGAAGAGCTGGATCCCGTGACCATTCGGGTCTCGGGCCACCCGGTGAGCCCGGTGCTCGCGCACTGGCATGCGCCCATGCACTTGTGGCCGGCAAGCCCGGCGGAGACGGATGACGTTTTCACGGCTTCACTGCGCGAGCTGTTGGATCCGGAGAACCGACTCACGATTGGCTGGGGCGATTGGACAGGCCCAGCGTTCTGGGCGAATGGCTACCTCATCTGGGGGTTTACCGGCGGGCTGCTGTCGAGTTTGTTTGCGCATGCCGGGTGGGAGGAAGATTGGGACCGCGAGAATCGCCACGACCTCCGGTCGGTACTTCGATCCTCGCGTAATCGTGAGAAGATGTAATTCTTCCACGAAACCATCTGACCCGAAGGATTGTTTGTGACCGCCGCCCTTACCGTTGATGCCGTCATCGTTCTTGGCGCGCTGGCGGCGTGGTGGAGCGGCTGGCGGCAAGGCGCGTGGAGCTCGATTTTGAGTTTTATCGGCATCGTGTCTGGCCTCGTGCTGGGCATGGTGGCTGCACCCGCCGTCATGGAACTTACGGAGCAGACGGCGCTGCGCTTCCTGCTGGGGCTTGGCGTGGTCATCCTGCTCGTGGGTGTGGGCCAAATCATCGGCGGCATGCTGGGCACGACGCTGCGCGACCGCATGCGGGCGCGCTCCCAGCAGCGCGTCGACTCCATCGTGGGCGCGGTCTTCCAGGTCGTGGCCATGCTGCTCATCACGTGGCTTGTGTCCATCCCGTTGGCCTCTGGGCTGGGCAGTAAGGTTTCCAAGGGAATCTCGGAGTCTGAGATCCTCGGCGCTATGTCACGCGTCGCGCCCTCGCAGCTGTCCAACCTGCCGTCCGGCATCGCGGCCTTGCTCAACGACTCGGGCTTGCCGCCGCTCGTTTCACCGTGGACGGATCAGTCCACCGTTGAGGTCGAAGCCCCGCGCATTGAGGTCGAGGACAGGGAGCTCGTAGAGCGCCTGCGCCCCTCCGTCATCCATGTGCTCGGTGACGCGGAGACGTGTAGCCGCCGCCTCATGGGCTCGGGCTTCGTGGTGGCCGAGGATTACGTGGTGACCAACGCCCACGTCGTGGCGGGCACCAATGTGGTGGCGCTCGATACCACGCTGGGTATGAAGAACGCTGAGGTCGTCTACTACAACCCGGACGTGGATATCGCGGTACTGCACTCGACCGGCCTGGGCATTGCGCCGTTGAGCTGGGCGCCGGAGCAGGCGCAGACGGGCGATGATGCCGTGGTTATGGGCTTCCCGCTCTCCGGCCCCTTCACTGCCTCGCCTGCCCGCGTGCGGGAGGAGCTCACCATCGTGGGGCCTGACATCTATGCAGAGGGCCGTGTGGAGCGCCACGCGTACACCGTGCGCGGCACCATTCGCCAGGGCAATTCCGGTGGCCCGATGATCAACTCGACGGGTGAGGTCTTAGGCGTCGTCTTCGGCGCCTCCGTTGACGACTCGGACACCGGCTACGCGCTCACCGCTGAGGAAGTCCAGTCCCATATCGGGGACGTCACGCAGCTTGTCGATACCGTCGATACCGGGACGTGTGTGTCCAAGTAAACCGCGGCGGCTACATCGCTGTTTCTTAGTGGCTGCCTTTTAGTTGTGGTTTCGGCGATAGCGCCCCAGCCACAACGTGACGGTGCGGGCGAACTTCTCGGGATTCTCGATATGCGGCAAGTTCTTTGTCTTAGGGATATACGCCGTCACGAGTGATTCCGCGCGGCGTCGTGCGCGCCGAATGACAGGCCACCACAGTCTCTGGCTTGCGTGGACGAAGAGCACCGGTGCCTGCGCCTTGGCGTCAAGCCCAGCGCGCGGAATGGGCGCGGTGAGGAGCCTGTGGTTCCATACCGTGCCGCGCAGCGAATGATCGATGGCCATGGCTTGCTCGCGCAGATGCTGGTTTGCTTCTTCTGCAGGCCCCTGGGTGAGGGTATTGAGCTTCGTATCAAGCCCAATGCGCGGGTTCTTCACGAGGACGCGCACGATGGGCAGCGGCAGGCGGAAGACAACCGTGCGCAGGAGGAGCCAACCAAAATCCCAGGGGCGTGCGGCGATGGCGCGGCGCAGGTCCACCGGGTGCGCGCCGGATACCGACACCACGGCATCCACACGCTCAGGGCGCTCGCACGCGACGCACCACGCCAAGGCTGCGCCGGTGTCGTTGCCGATGAGCGTTGCCGAGTCGTGGCCCAGGGCCTGGATGAGCCCCGTGATATCCCCGATGAGCGTGCGCATGTCCTGGCCCGCATCAACCGGCGGCTTATCCGACATGCCATAGCCGCGCAGATCCACTGCGGCGACGTGATGGCCAGCGGCCGCGAGGGGCTCCAACACATCCTTGTAATCGAACCAACCGCCAATCGAGCCGTGAATGCAGACAATGAGCGGATCGTTCGCGCGTCCCAGTGTGGCCGCATGCAAACGAATGCCGCGGGTATGGAGCATCTCGTGGCGCCACGGGCCGTCCAGCTCGACGACGGAGGGTGAGTTCATGTGAGTCCTTTAAAGTGCGAAACCCCGCCCATCGCCGAGACAGTGTAGGGCGATAGACGGGGGAGGGAGTGCAGATTATTTAGGTGTACAGACCCTTAGAGTTCAGCTCCTTGGAGCCACGGGAACCCGGGATGACCTCCGGCAGCTGCTTGGCCGAGGCGATGGTCTTTTCCGGGGCCTTGACCTTCTTCACGTTCTTAAGGCCGATCAGCGCGGCAACACCGGCGATGACCAGCATGATAAGGAAGACGATGAGGAACGCTGCCCAGCGGTCCAGCCACTTGGCGAGGAGCTCCGCGAGGAAGAAGAAAAAGAAGAAAGAGCTAAAACCTGCGACGATGCCTGCAACGCCGAAGAAGCCAGCGCCGATGCCGCCCTTCTTCGCGGATGCAGCGAGCTCAGTCTTGGCAAGCTCCATCTCCGAGCGCACGAGCGAGGAAATCTGCTCCGTCGCGTTGGAGACCAGCTGGCCAATGGAGGCCTCACCAGTCTTCGCGGTGTCGACATCGCTGAGCGGAATAGCGTTCGCGCGCGGGGCGAACTGATTGGAACCGTCAGTGAAGAGTCCGTCGTTACTCACGGTGAAAAACCTGCCTTGTGTTCTTATGAGCTTATTTCTAAAAGTTACGCGACCACCATCCTAGCGAATTCACTGTGAAAATGATCGCGCGACCCTGCATGCCGCCGTTCAGCGCGTGCGCGAGCACGCGGAGTCAAGCCGTGTTCTTGGGCGCCGAAAAGAGCCAGAATCCCGCCGCCACGACTGCGGCCACGCCGGCAACGACGCCGGCGCCGATGCCCACCTCGCGGGCGTTGGGCAACGTAAACAGCGGAACTGGGTCCTTAAACGCCCGGATATCCCAGGAATTCTCCAGCGCGTGCTTCTTCAGTGGGCGGTCGGGGTTGACGGCCACGGGGTGCCCCACGAGCTCGAGCATGGGGATATCTGTTGCGGAGTCCGAGTAGGCGAAGCTGTCCTCGAGCGCGATGCCCAGTTCTTCTGCAATCTCGAGGACGGCCTCGGCCTTGGCTGGGCCCTTGCGGTAGTGCAGGATTTCGCCCGTGAACTCGCCGTCGATGACCTCGAGCTCCGTGGCTGCGATGACGTCAACGCCGAGCTCCTCGGCGATGGGGCGCACGAGGGTCTCCGCGGAGGCAGAGATGATGACGACGGTGTGGCCTGCTGCCTTATGAAAGTCGATGAGCTCGCGCGCCTCGGCATAAATGGCCGGGGTGACCACGGTGTGGAGCGTCTCGTGCACGATGTGCTCGACCTCGTCGACCTTCCAGCCGCGCACCATGGCGGTGAGCTGGTCGCGCGAGGAATCCATTTGCTCGCTCGTTTGGCCCATCATCATGTACGTTGCCTTGGCGAGAGAAATCTGCAGCGCGTTAGCTGGCGTGATGAGTCCGTTGTGCATGAACTCTTTGCCGAAGGCGTACGCCGACGAGGTTGCGATGATGGTCTTGTCCAGATCGAAAAACGCCGCGACGAGACGCCGTGCTGGCGTGCGCGTTGCCGGGGTTTCCGGGTGGTTCTGGGCAGTCATGGATTCCGATTGTAGCCCCTAAAGGCCAAGGTTGTCTGTTGTAAATGTGAAAATTGTGATGCGTGTTGTACCAGTGGGTATGCGTGCGTACACCCTTCCTATCGGTATGCCCCAGCGAAAAGTTACGGTTCCGTATCCACAGTGCTGACAATTGCACAATTTATTTGGCAAGAAAACAGGGGGTTATCCACAGGCTGACCTGCACACCCTTGTCGAAACTCGGCGCCCTGCGTTGAGTGAAAGGCATGAACGATTTCATCCTCATTGCTGTAACTGACCCCGTCGTCGGACCGGAGGCCACCCACGCGGCGGCAGCGACGGGTCTCGACGTCATCACGTGTGACGACCCGCGCGATATCGCCCGCCACGTACCACGAGCGCGTGCCGTCATTACCGACCGCACAACGGCCAGCCACGTTGCGGCGTGCGGTCGCGCCCGCGACATCTTCTTCGTCGCGGCTGACCCAGGCCCGATCGACTTCGAAGCCGCCTTGCGGGCGCATGCTGCGCAGGCCTTTCTCCTCCCCGCCGAGTCGCGCGACCTTCTCGCGGCACTGAGCACTGCGGGGGAATTGCTTGCACCGGCGTCGGTGAGCGGGAGATGCGTCGCCGTCGTTGGCGCGACGGGCGGCGCAGGAACGTCGACGTTTGCAGCTGGCTTGGCACGCACCCTCGAAGCAACCGTGCTTATCGATGGCGACCCTCGCGCAGGAGGCCTCGACCTGGTCCTCGGCGCTGAAGAAACGCCGGGCGTGCGGTGGCCGGAACTGCACCTAGGCCCAGGGCAACTCGACGCCGCGGATCTGCTTGCGGCTCTGCCCGTCACCGCCGACGGGATTCGCCTTGTCTCGGGAACGCGCAGTGGCGTGAACGATCCCTTTGAGCTGAGCGACGAAACCCTCACGGCAGTTCTGGAGTCGCTGCAGAGTCATCGCGTCGTCCTCGACGGCGGGGCGGGACCCGCCGCCTTCTTTGGGGCAGGGTGGTACGACCATGTCGACCACATCGTCATTGTTGTGCCGGCTGAGGTCCGAGCTGCGGCCGCGGCGGCGCAGATTACGGCGCGATGCGCAGCCCACGGCATCCCCGTGAGTGTCGTCCTCCGGCACCGCGGTTGGTCTTCGCTGGCTACCTCGGACGTGGAGAAGATCATCCATGCCGACATTGTGGCGGAGCTGCCGCACCTGCGTCGCCTCGCCCGCGACATGGAGCTTGGCGGCTTGCCTTTAGAGCTGCCACGGCCACTGCGGCAGGCATGTGAACGCGTCATTGAGGACCTCGGCTGGGTCGAGGATCCCTGGGATGAGCGGGGCGTGGCATGAGTACATGGACCCAGCGCGCGGGGTCGGTCGGAGCGGAGACCGCGAGCGGCCACGGCCAGATAACGACCCCTTCCGAGTTGTCGGAGCGCCTCCAGCACATCCTCGCGGCTGAACCAGACCTTGCGCACGATGCTGCCGCGCTCGCCCGCCGCGTGCGCGCCGAGGCAGGAGTTATCTCGGACGTCGATCTGCTCGATATTCTCCGAACGCTCCGGCACGACACTGCAGGGCTCGGTGTCCTCGAGCCGCTGCTCGCGCAGCCAGCGGTCACTGACGTTGTGGTCAATGGGCCTGAGCGCGTCTTTATCGACCGCGGTTCCGGGTTAGAGCTCAGCTCCGTGCGCTTTTCCGACGAAGAAGAGCTCCGGCGCCTCGCTACGCGGTTGGCCATCGCGGCGGGTGCGCGCCTCGATGATGCACAGCCGTGCGCCGATGGCCGGCTTCCTCGCCCCGACGGCACGATGGTGCGCATCCACGCGTTGCTGTCGCCACCAGCGGTGGGCGGCCCGCATCTGAGCCTGCGCGTTCTACGCCAGGCTCAGGTGAGCCTCGACTCGCTCGTCGAGCGCGGCGCTGTGCCCAGCGACATTGCGGTGCACCTCCGCGAGCTCGTCGCCGCCCGTGTGTCTTTTCTCGTCATCGGCGGCACAGGCTCGGGTAAGACCACGCTGCTTTCCGCGCTGCTCGCACAAGCTCCGGCGACCGAACGCGTGCTCATCATTGAGGACACGACGGAACTTGCGCCGCAGCATCCGCATGTGGTGAGCCTTGTAGCCCGGCGCGCCAACGCGGAAGGGCGCGGTGAAATTTCCATGTCGCTGCTGCTCAGGCAGGCGCTGCGCATGCGACCCGACCGTATCGTGGTCGGTGAGATTCGCGGCGCCGAGGTTGTTGACCTGCTCGCGGCCCTCAACACGGGGCACGATGGCGGCGCCGGCACCTTGCATGCCAACTCGCTCCACGAGGTCCCGGCGCGCATGGAAGCTCTCGCTGCGCTGGGTGGTCTCGACCGCGTGGGCTTGCACTCCCAGCTCGCCGCCGCCGTCCACGTGGTGCTGGCTATGCATCGTCGCGCGGACGGGGTACGGGAGATCGCGCAGATTGGGCTGCTCACCGGCAATCCTGTCACCGCCCAGGTGGTGTGGAGTTCTTCCGAGGGACCGCAGCCGGGCTTCGAGGATTTCCTTCGCCTCGTGGACGGCGCGCACAAGGAGGCGCCATGACTATCGCGTTGTTGTGTGCTGCCGCGGCCGTCGCAGTGGGCGCGCCGGGAACGGCTGAGCGTCCCGGCGCGCACCCTACACGCAGCCTGCGGCTCGTCCTCATTCCGGCGACAGTAGGCATGGTGGGACTGGCTGTGGCACTCGGCCGGCTGAGCATCGTCGCTGCTCTGCTCATGGCCGGTGCGACTACCGCCTGGGTCGTCCGCGATATCGTGCGGACCCGCGCGCAGCGGCGGACGGAAGAGACCATGGCGGGCTACCTGGGCACTGTCACGGCAGAGCTGCGCGCAGGGAGCAGCTTTCCTTTCGCGCTCGTCCACGCAGCAGATCGGTTGCCCGAGACCGCCGGTGCTCTTCGCCGCGTGTTGCGCACCGCAGGCTATGTCGCTGTGCGGGGCGGCACCGTCTCCCAGTCGCTGCGCGCCGGGGAAGACAAGGACGGTCCAGTGACCGAGTTTGCGGATCTCGTCGAGCTGGGGGAGCGCCACGGCATCCCGCTCGCGGAGCTAGCAGAGCGCGCCCAACAACGCCTCGATGCTCGGCGCCGCCATGCTGCTGCGACGACGGCGCAACTCCAGGGACCGCAGTCCACCGCGGTGGTGCTCACGTGTCTGCCGCTCGCGGGCATCGGCATGGGCGTTGTCATGGGTGCCAATCCCTTGGGGTTCCTTCTCGGCGGTGGGCTCGGCGGCATCCTCCTCGTCGTCGGCGTGGCCCTCGTATGTGGCGGCTTTATCTGGTCGCGCACACTCCTGCGGAAGGCGGCGTCATGACGCTGAGCTTTATCCTCCTCGCTGCCGCGGCTTTGGCGCTCACCGTCGAGGATGCCGCGCGGTCTAACCCCAAGCGACCACGAGATGGCCCGGCGTGGATACGGCGCTTCGCTTCGCAACCGACACCTGACCATATCGGGGCGGCCTTCGACATCGAACTCTTCGCGGCGTGCCTGCGCGCCGGGTTGGGCCCAGCCGGGGCCGCGGCTGCGGTCGCCACCGTGGCACACCCTGCCGCGCGATCCGCATGGACAGCGACGGCAGCCCGCCTGGGCCTGGGCGTTCCGGCGGCGCGCGCATGGGAACCGCTGCGTGCCGTCCCGGGGCTCGAGGAGCTGGCGGGGCTCGTGGTCATGTCGCAGAACTCAGGTGCATCCATCGTACCAGGATGCACGCGGCTGGCGGCGGCATTGCGTGCCGATGCCGCCGATGCCGCCACCGCTCGCGCCGAGCGCGCCGGAGTGCTCATCTCCCTCCCGCTCGCGCTGTGTTTCTTACCCGCTTTTATCGTGCTGGGGCTCGTGCCCATCGTGGTGAGTCTCAGCGCGCAGATGCTCTAAACAACCAACCCATCACACACCAACTCATCGAATAAGGAATCCATCATGTTGAACCATCACGTCCGAATCCGTCAGGCAGTACACCGCCGCGTGCGCGCTCTGCTTGGCAACGACCAGGGAATGTCGACCATCGAATATGCCATGGGGTCAGTCGCCGCGGCAGCACTCGCCGGGGTGCTCTACCTCGTCATTAATAATGGCGGGGTGAGCGAGGCGTTCGAATCCATCCTCACCGATGCCCTGAGCAACACCCCCGGCTAATGGCACGCCGTGACCGTGTGAAGATCCGCCTCGCAGCGCTGCTCACGAGTGACCGTGGCTCGGTGAGCGTCGAGGCCGCTCTCGGCATGTCGAGCCTGGTCATCGTGCTCATCGCCCTCGTCGGTGCCATCGCCACGCTGGGCTCGTATCTCGCCGCCGTGGACACCGCTGGCGCAGCCGCGCGTTCGGTGGCCATCGGGCTGGAATTCGAGCCAACGCGGGGCACCATCGCGACCTCGGAAGCGGGTGGATTCATGACAGTCACGGCCACCATCCCGGCGCCGCTGGGCGAGGTGAGCGCCACCGCGGTCTTCCCACAGGAGGCGCCGTGAAGTGGCGCGACATCCTGGCGGACGATCGCGGCTCAGCGAGCGTCGTTACGGCGGGCGTCATCGCGGCGCTCACGGGTCTGCTGCTCACCGTGGCGGGCCTCGCCTCCGTCGTCGTTGCACGTCATGAGGCCCAGGTCGCCGCCGATGTCGCTGCGGTGGCCGGGGCCTTTGCCGTCTATCGCGGCGAGGATGGCTGCGCGGTCGCCGCGGATATCGCCGAGCGCAACGGCGCGAGGATTGCCGTGTGCGCAGTGGAGGGCGCGGACGTCGTGCTCACCGCGACCGTGCGCGGCTCCGAGGCGCGTGCTCGTGCCGGGCCGCTCTAAAACCCGGCCTCGCGGCTAGTCCTCAGGCGGTGCCTCATCGACCGGCTCGGGCTCGACAGGCCCGTTGGCTGTCATGGCGACCAAGGCACCAAGCAGCTCGATGGCGCCCGCCTTATCGAGCGGGTTGTTGCCGTTGCCGCACTTGGGCGACTGGACGCACGAGGGACAGCCGGACTCGCACGGGCAGGAGCGCACGGCCTCGTAGGTGGCCTCGATCCACTCGGGGAAGCGGCGGAAGCCCTCATCCGCGAAGCCCGCGCCGCCGGGGTGGCCGTCGTAGACGAAGACCGTGGGCAGCTGCGTGTCCATGTGCAGTGCCGTGGACACGCCGCCGATGTCCCAGCGGTCGCACGTCGCGATGAGCGGCAGCAGACCAATGGCGGCGTGCTCCGCCGCGTGCAGCGTGCCGGGGATGGCGGCGGCGTTGATACCCAGCTCCGCGAGCACCAGCGGATCGATGGTGTAGGCCACTGCGCGCGTGCGCAGGGTCTGCTCCGGCATGTCGAGCGGGATGTCGTCGCCCACCGTTCCATCGGGGAAACGCACCTGATAGCCGGTCACGGCATCGGTGACCTCGACCTCGAGGTTGGCGACCCACAGGCCAGGTGAGTAATTCACGAGACCATCGGCCTGCGAGAGAATCCGGATATCCGTCGTCGAGCGCGGCTGCGTCGTGTAATTCGGGATCTCCGGATGCACGAGCGCCACGTAATTGCCGAAGTCGAGTTCGTCGACCACGTAGGACTCTCCCAGGTGCAAGTAGACCGCGCCGGGATGGACCTGGCCAGCGGCGCGGGCGGCGTCGATGGTGCCGAGCAACCGGCCCGTGGTGTGGTCGACGATCATGACTTCCTCGCCTGAGCCGCCGCGCAGCGAGACCTGCGCGTGGGCGTTCTCCGGGGTCACCGGCGAGGATCCGGCCGGCAAGGGTACGGCGAACCAGCCGCGCTCGCGGCGGCGAATGAGCCCGTCGGCTTCGAGCGCGCGGACAACGCCCTCTGCGCCCCACGCCTCGATATCCGCGGGTTGGAGAGGCTTTTCGATGGCCGCGCAGTAGACGTGGCCGTAGAGGATATACGGATTCTCAGGATTGAAGACGCTCGCCTCCACGGGGCGTCCGAGCAGCGCCTCTGGGTGGTGGACGAGGTAGGTATCCATCGGCTCATCGCGCGCGACGAGGACCACGAGGGAGCCCTGGCCGCGGCGTCCGGCGCGGCCGGCCTGCTGCCAAAAACTCGCCACCGTGCCCGGGAAGCCCGCGGTGACGACGGCATCGAGGCCGCCCACGTCGATGCCCAACTCGAGCGCCGACGTCGTCGCCACGCCCAGCAGCGAGCCATCGTCGAGGGACTTTTCCAACGCGCGGCGGTCTTCGGCCAGGTAGCCCGCGCGGTAGGCGGCGATGCGCTGTGCGAAGTCCGGCCGGCCCAGGCGTCCGGAGAGTTCCTCCTGCGTGCGCAACGAGACCATCTCCGCGTTGCGTCGCGAGCGCACGAAGGTGAGCGTGCGCGCGCCTTCCGCGATGAGTGTGGCCATGATTCCGGCCGCCTCCGTCGTCGCGGCGCGGCGCACGGGTGCGCCGTTCTGGCCCTCGGCGCCCTCAACGAACCCCGGCTCCCAGAGCGCGACGGTGCGTGCGCCCGTGGGCGCACCGTCCTCGGTGACCTCCACGAAGTCCGCGGCGGGACGCCCCGTAAGGCGCGCGGCGTGGCGCGCCGGGTCCTTCATCGTCGCCGAAGCGAGCAACACGACGGGGTGCGCACCGTAGTGCTCGCACAGTCGCAGCAGACGGCGGAGCACGAGCGCGACATTCGCGCCGAAGACCCCGCGGTAGGAGTGGCATTCGTCGATGACGATGAACTCGAGATGGCGCAGCACGCGCGCCCAGCGTTGGTGCGCGGCGAGCAGGGACATGTGGAGCATGTCCGGGTTCGTAAAGATAAACCGCGAGTGGTCGCGAATGCCAGCGCGGGCCTCCTGCGGGGTATCCCCGTCATAGGGCGCGGGTGCCACGCCGCGCAGCTCCGGGATGCCCTGGACGAGGTTCATCACGGCATGGAGCTGGTCTGAGCCCAGCGCCTTGGTGGGCGTGAGGTAGAGCGCGCAGGTCGTGGAATCCTCCGCTAAGCGCGTCAAGATGGGGAGCTGGTAGCCCAGGGACTTGCCCGAGGATGTGCCAGTGGCGATGACGGCATCGCGGCCGGCCCAGGCGGCATCGGCAAGCTGAGCTTGGTGAGCATACGGTGCGGAAATGGAGGCATCGACAAGCTTTGCTCGGAGCGCCGGAAGGACCCAGCTGGGCCAGGCCGCATGCTGTGATTCTCGCGGCGGCAGAGTTTCGACGTGGGTAGCCTCGGATTCGGGAAAACGTGCTGTGAGCAGGGCCATGAGCTCGTCACCGAGCGGGTTAGAAGCCGTCATGCCACCCCCTTTTGTCCATTAATCTTCCCTTAGCCTATCGCTGTAGCCCATAACCTGGCACACTAGGGCATAAGGCTGACGCCCCTTTAAGTGCAGTGTTGTAATAAGTGCTCGCAGGTAAAAGGCTTCACAAAGGCGAGCACCCGGAATTCGGGAGTTCGGCGTCGACCGGTTTCACCCATTCCGAAAGAAGGAAAATATTATGGCACAGGGAACTGTAAAGTGGTTCAACGCAGAGAAGGGCTTTGGCTTCATCGCGCCGGACGACGGCTCTGCTGACGTCTTCGTCCACTACTCCGAGATCCAGGGCAAGGGCTTCCGCTCCCTCGAAGAGAACCAGAAGGTTGAGTTCGAGGTGGGCGAGGGCCAGAAGGGCCCGCAGGCTCAGAACGTCACCGCGCTCTAAGACTCTTTGACAACAACCGCCTTCCCTTCGGGGAGGGCGGTTGTTGTCGTTTAGGGCGTCTCCGCGAAGCCACGGCGCGTGTCCCACCAGTTGGCGATGGAATTCTGGGCCTTCTGTAGCGCCCAGCCCAAGGCGAAGGCGGCGATGATGGAGATGATCATGGCGATGGCGGGATTGCCTCCGAAGAGGACGCCGCCGAGGTAGCCCACGGCCAGCGCCTGGGCGGCCCAGAGCATGACGCCGATGGTGTCGAAGAAGAAGAACATCGGCCACGAGTAGCGCATGGCGCCGAGGAAGATCGTCATAAACAGGCGGGCCGAGGGGATAAAACGCGCGATGATGATGGCGGCACCGGCACCGCGGCGCATATTGCGCTTAGCCCACTGGAGCGCCTCATAAGGCTTGGAGCCCTTCTGCGCGCGGTTGATGAGTGGCATGAGCCGCCCGCCCAAGGCGTAACAGAGGTTATCGCCCAGCATGGCGCAGCCCACCGCGACGAAGAACATGGTCGGGATGTGCGGCACGCCCTGCGAGCCGGCCCACGCGCCCACCATGTTGAGCGGGACCTCGGAGGGCATGACGGGAATGAAACAGTCGAGGAAGATCATGGAGCCGACGATGGGATAGATCCACTCGGTGAGCATGAGGGTTTCAATCCACCCCATGACTGCGTCGACCATGTCGCTCCTTTACGTCTGCTTCTACGCCGGCCGAGTGCCGCGTGACCTATCCCAGCAGAATACACGCGCCACACGCGCGGGCGTTCTCGCGCAGGTAAGCGCCGTACAGGTAAGCGCCGTGTCGGCAGCCGTGCTGGGTGCCGCGTCGGGGCTTGACGCCCGGGGCGGGGTGAGACATAACGCGCCGGCCATGTACTCGGCCACCTCCCAGGTCCTCCTGGGTGCCACGCGCTACCCGGGGCGCGCGGCGTGCACCGGTTCTCTCCTCAACGATCGGTGGGTGCTCACCGCGCGCCACTGCTTCCAGAACACCGCCACCGGTGCGCACGGCTGGAAATGCTGCGGCACCGAAGCCACCGGCGTCCGCGGTGCCGAGCGGCGGGTTCTCGTTGCTCGGACTCTCCCCCTAGGAGGGGAGCGGGAGCGTCCAGTTGGACAGTGTGGCGCACCCAATAGATACAGTATTGTTTGATCTATTGTTTGCACGGCTATGAAAATGTGTACGCTAAGGAACCATTGACCTTTCTCGGTGGAAACTGTTAAAGATTTTTCATACGGAGAAGGCGGCGCGTCCGAGCGAAAGGGATGAACAACAAGTGGCAACAGGAGCTGGCCAGGGAAAGACCTTGGTGATTGTGGAGTCGGCGACGAAGGCGAAGAAGATTCAGCCTTATCTCGGCGACCACTACATCGTCGAGGCCTCCGTCGGACACATCCGCGATCTTCCCCGCGGTGCCGCCGACGTTCCGGCTGCCTATAAGAAAGAGTCCTGGGCCCGCCTTGGCGTCAACCCCGAGGACAACTTCACGCCGCTCTACGTCATCTCCCCAGACAAGAAGAAGAAGGTCGCGGACCTTAAGTCCAAGCTCAAGCAGTGCGACCAGCTCTACCTCGCAACAGACCCGGACCGCGAGGGCGAGGCCATCGCGTGGCACCTGCTCGAGGTGCTCAAGCCCAAGGTGCCGGTGCGCCGCATGGTCTTCAACGAGATCACCAAGTCCGCCATCCTCGAAGCCGCGGAAAATACCCGTGACCTAGACGTCAACCTCATCGACGCGCAGGAAACCCGCCGTATTCTTGACCGTCTCTACGGCTACGAGGTCTCTCCGGTGCTGTGGAAGAAGGTCATGCCGCGCCTGTCCGCCGGCCGCGTCCAGTCCGTTGCGACCCGCGTCATCGTCGAGCGTGAGCGCGAGCGCATGGCGTTCATCTCCGCCGACTATTGGGACCTGGGCGCCAAGCTCGCCGCGCTGTCCGGCGACACCACGGAGTTCGAGGCACGCCTCACCTCCGTCGAAGGGCGCCGCGTCGCGCTCGGCCGCGACTTCGACGATCGTGGCCAGCTCAAGACGGACGACGTCACCGTCGTGGACAAGGCCCTGGCGGAAAAACTCGCCGCGGGCCTTGAAGGCGGCACCATGAACGTCGCCAACGTCGAGCACAAGCCGTACACCCGCAAGCCGTATGCGCCGTTTATGACCTCGACGCTCCAGCAGGAGGCCGGCCGCCGCCTGCACTTCACCTCGGAGCGCACCATGCGCATCGCACAGCGCCTCTACGAGAACGGTCACATTACCTATATGCGTACCGACTCCACGGCGCTGTCCCAGCAGGGCCTCAACGCCGCACGTTCGGCGGCCTCGAGCATCTACGGCGCTGAGTACGTCGCGGATTCCCCGCGTGTCTACGACCGCAAGGTGAAGAACTCCCAGGAGGCCCACGAGGCCATCCGCCCCGCCGGCGAGAATTTCGCGACCCCGGGCCAGCTCGCGGGCCAGCTCGACGCCGAGGAGTTCAAGCTGTACGACCTCATCTGGAAGCGCACCGTCGCCTGCCAGATGGCCGATGCCAAGGGCACGTCCATGAAGGTCACCATCAGTGGTCTATCGACCACTGGCGAAGAGGTCGAGTTCTCCGCCACCGGCCGCACCATCACCTTCCCGGGCTTCCTCAAGGCGTACGAAGCGCTTGCCGATGCCCCCTCCAAGCCCAAGGATGGCAAGGGCAAGGGCGGCAAGGAGCCTGAGGCTCGCCTCCCGCACTTGAACGAGGGCGACCAGCTCCGTGCCAAGGAAGTCACCGCGGACGGCCACTCCACCAATCCGCCGGCGCGCTACACCGAGGCCAGCCTGGTGAAGAAGATGGAAGAATTGGGCATCGGCCGCCCGTCGACGTATGCGTCGATCATCAAGACCATCCAGGACCGCGGCTACGTGCTCTCGCGCGGCAACGCGCTCGTGCCGTCCTGGGTCGCCTTCGCCGTCATCGGCCTGATGGAAAACAACTTTGGCGAGCTCGTCGACTACGACTTCACGTCCTCCATGGAGGACGAGCTCGACGCCATCGCCGCAGGTAACGAGGATCGCACCGAGTGGCTTAACGGTTTCTACTTCGGTAACGCCGAGGCGAGCAAGGAAAAGGCCGCGTCCATCGCGCGCCACGGCGGCCTCAAGTCGCTTATCGACGTTAACCTTGAGGCCATTGACGCCCGCCAGGTGAACTCGCTCAAGCTCTACACGGACTCTGAGGGTCGCGACGTCTTCGTTCGCGTCGGCCGCTACGGTCCCTATATCGAGCGCGCCGTGGGCACGAACCCGGACGGCACCATCGAGTACCAGCGCGCGAACCTCTCGGAGACCGTCACCCCGGACGAGCTCACCGAGGAATTCGCTGAGAAGCTCTTCGCGACGCCGCAGGGCGGCCGCGAGCTGGGCACCAACCCTGCCAACGGTCGCATGATCGTGGCGAAGGAAGGTCGCTTCGGCCCGTACGTCACCGAGGTTGTCCGCGAGGACGAGCGTGCCATCGCGGAGAAGGAAGCCGAGGAGATCGTCGCCAAAGAGCGCGCTGAGGAGGACGCTCAGCGTGCCGCCGAGGGCAAGCGCGCCAAGAACTGGGAGACGAAGACCGCCGCCAAGCAGAAAGAAAAGCGCGTCGCCGAGTACATCGACGACAAACTCAAGCCGGGCACGGCCTCGCTCTTTAGCTCCATGGAGCCCGCCAGCGTCACCCTCGAGGAAGCCCTCAAGCTGCTCAGCCTGCCGCGCGAGGTGGGCACGGACGACGACGGCGAGGTCATCACCGCGCAGAACGGCCGCTACGGTCCGTACCTGAAGAAGGGCAACGACTCCCGCTCGCTCGCGAACGAGGAGCAGCTGTTTACCATCACCCTCGACGAGGCCCGCCGCATCTACGCCGAGCCCAAGCGTCGTGGCCGCCAAGCCGCGCAGCCGCCACTCAAGCAGCTGGGTAACAACGATGTGTCCGGCAAGCCGATGACCGTCAAGGACGGCCGCTTTGGCCCGTACGTCACCGATGGCACGACGAACGCCTCGCTGCGCCGCGGCGACGATCCGGAAAAGCTCACGGATGCCCGCGCCAACGAGCTACTTTCCGAGCGTCGTGCTAAGGAAGCTGCCGGCGGCACGAAGAAGGCTGGCAAGAAGGCGGCGAAGAAGGGTGCCAAGAAGACCTCCAAGGCTGCGAAGAAGTCGACCAAGAAGACCTCGAAGGCAACCAAAAAGTCGACGAAGAAGACGACCAAGGCTGCCAAGTAAGCCGTCACCTTAGCCGGGGTGGTCTGGGAGGTCATGGAATTACAGGATTTTCTCGCCCACGATGACGCTGGCCGCCCCGTCGCGGCTGGTAGCCCCGAGGCGCAGTTCCAGCACGTCGCGGCGCAAGAGTCGCT
Source organism: Corynebacterium sp. CMW7794 (assembly GCF_001563605.1). Lineage (NCBI taxonomy): Bacteria > Bacillati > Actinomycetota > Actinomycetes > Mycobacteriales > Corynebacteriaceae > Corynebacterium > Corynebacterium sp. CMW7794. The sequence goes on along the minus strand of NZ_KQ961714.1, from coordinate 181,397 downwards.
GCGCGTGTGCGCGGAACTCAACTCCCGCTCTCACGCGCCCGAGGAGGTTCGCGCCCTCTTTGGCGAGTTCACCGGCCGCCCGGCTCCGGATTCGCTCACCATCTTCCCGCCGACTTTGGCAAGAACATCCATGTGGGCGAGAACGCCGTCATCGCCGCCCGCGCCGTCGTAACCAAGGACGTCCCTGCGAATACCGTCGTGGGCGGCGTGCCCGCGCGTGTCCTTCGCGAGCTCTCATCCTGGCGCTTTGACCTGCGGAATTTCAAAGTATCTAGAAGTATCTAGCACTATCTAAAAAACTAAATTCCTCTAGATACTTCTAGATACTTCTGAATTCTTCGCGCAGCTGGCGTCTTCGACCGGTGCCGCGGTGACCCACTCTCTCATGTCGTGGCTGCGCGGTAGGCTGGCGGTCATGACCGTGAAGAACACCAATTCCTCCGTCCTGGCCGACCTGTGGGCCCGCAACAACGAGGGCGTCGCAGCGCTCATCGCGGCGCTCGAGGAGGCTCTCACCAGCCCCGCTAAGATCGCGGCACTTGCCGCCATCGAGCTGCCCGCGTGGGGCCGCCTCTTTGACTGGCGCTGGACGCGTGCCATCGAGGTCGTCATGCCAGCCGCCGTGGGCGCCGCCTACGGGGACCCGCAGCGCCACCCGGAGATCGTCGCCGCGGGATTGGCCGCGAGCCTCGGCGTTGAAGAAAAGAACCGTTCCCTCGCCCATCCCACGACGTGGGGCGCGGCCGGCGTGGTGAGCAGTCAGCTCGCGTATGCGAACTCTCTGCGCCAGCGCGGCGCGCGCGGGGACGCCGCGAGCTACGTCATGGGTGGCCTCGTTGCTGCAATTGGCTTGTCCAAGGCAGCAGTGAGTGATGGCCCGCTGCGCACCGCCACGGGCGTGGGGGCGCTGTCCACGGCGGTGCTCGTCGCGCTCGCGAATGACGGAATGCTGCGCGCACAAAGCCCGGCCGCCGCGGGGCTGAGCCACGGTGCCAATCTGCTCGCAGCCTCGGAGGCGCTCACTTTCTTGCGTGCGTGGCGCGAGCGGAATGACAAGAAGACCTGGCGCGTGGCGGGCGCGGCAGAGGTCGCCACGCGGGGCATCGGAAAGCTACTGCTTATGCGCGGCCTGGCGCGCTAAGCTCCGCGCGGCCCGTCGGACCGTAGGACAGGCGGCGGTGCAGGTGCTCGAAGGGGCCCTGCTTGCCCAGCGCCTCGAGTACGGCGGCACCCACGAGTGTGGCGACCCAGATGAAGAAGGCGATGATCGACATGCCGAAGGCGTCTAGGTCGAGCCCGAAGAGGAAGGGGCTGGCGACGATGAAGAAGAGGAGGGACTGCACGAGGTAGCCGCTCATGGAGCGCTTGCCCAGCGCTGCGGGGATGGACAACCAGGCGGGTGCGGCGGCGCCGTCCCACACGCGGCGCTGGACGCCGTCGATGAGAAGCGCGAGGGCAGCCAGGATGCCGGGGCCGGTGAAAACGCCCAGTGCATTGTTGAGGAACATAAAGAACGGCTCCATGTCTGCCGGGACGATGCCGAGCGCGCTGAGGCCCCAGGGCAGGCCGATGCCCACGGCGATGACCACGCCCACGCCAGCCCAGATGAGAAGCTCACGGCGGTGCGCGGCGACGTCGCTGAGCGTGCCGCGGCGCGCCCACACGAAGCCGATGATCATCACCGGGAAGAGCTGGATGAGGAAGAACGGGGTGGACAGGGCTTGGAAGGCGAAGTACGACAGGTTGTTGAGGAGCATCGCGGGATAGGTATCCGCAGGCGTATAGGCGCCGCCGCCGAACGCCAGTGCTTCCGGTTCAAAGAACGCGCCGATGGACATGCTCACTCCCATGAGCGTCCAGAAGCACAGCATGCCTAACGCGACCCTCATGAGCACCTTATCGGTCCACGTGAAGATCAAACCGAGCACAATGCCGGCCACACCGTAGAAGAACATGATGTCGCCATGGAAGAGGACGATGCCGTGGAGGGCACCGAAGAGCGCGAGGAAGGCGTAGCGGCGCACGACCACCGCGCGCGTGCGCCCCACGGGAAAGCCGCGGCGCCACAGGCTCATGACGATAAGGCCCACGCCAAAGCCCAACAGCGTGGAGAACATGGGCAGCCCGCGCACGTGAGAAGTCACCGCTGTGAAGAGGACTGCGGCGTCATCCGCGCTAGAGACGGCGCCGCCAAAGTAGTCGGCGCGCTCCGTCGTGTCGTCATCGAGGAACCACGCCGTGGGTGCGTTGGCGAGCGCAATGCCCAGCAAAGCGAGTCCGCGTGCGACGTCGGGGACGAGCATGCGGGGTGGGCGAGTGGGGGTATCGGCAGGCTGGTTATCGGCACTCATGGCCGTTAAGCATACCTAATTAGTGGGGAACTGTCGTGGCATGCGGCTTGCCAAAACGGTAGAAAATGGTCGAGTGCGGCGGGGATTTTGGCAGCTCGTGCGGGCTAGGAACGGTCCGCGAGCGTCGCGCGAATGGGGCGCGCGAGCTGCGTCATGCGGCGGCGGCCACGCAGCTCGATGGACTTCATGAGCGTCCAGCGGGCTTGTTCCGCCTCGTTCGCGGTCTTGAGCGTGGCAGCGTTGGTGAGCACGCGGCCCGGGGTGTCCTTGGCGAGCTCCGTGAGGCGCGCGGCTTCGTTTACCGCGTCGCCGATGACGGTGTACTCAAAGCGGTCCGCGCCGCCGATGTGACCTGCGACCACGTGGCCAGCCACGACGCCGATGCCTGCCTGCAGCTCCAGATCGCGCAGCTCCAGGCGTAGCTCACGCGCGGCCTGCAGTGCCAGCGACGTGGAGTCGTAGACCGTGAGTGGCGCGCCGAAGATGGCCAGGGCCGCGTCGCCCTGAAACTTGTTGATGATGCCCTTGTTACGGTGCACGACAGCCACGACACGCTCAAAGAACTCATTGAGCGCCTCCACGACCTCCTCCGGGGTGTGGTTGACCGCGAAGGTGGTCGAGCCGATGACGTCGACGAAAATGACGGCGACCTTGCGGTCCTCGCCGCCGAGCTGCGGCTTTTCCTCGAGCGCGCGCTGGGCGACTTCGGTGCCGACGTAGCGGCCGAAGATATCGCGCACGCGCTGGCGCTCGGCCAGGCCCTTCATCATCTCGTTGAAGCCGGCCTGCAGCACGCCCAGCTCCGAGCCGTCGTAGATATCGACCTGGACGCCCTTGTCGCCCAGGCGCACGCGCCGGATGGCGTCCTGGAGCTCGAGGATGGGGTCGACGACGGAGTGCATGGAAAAATACGTGCCGGCAAAACCCGTGATGAGTGCGGCGGCGGCGAGGCCCGCGATAAGAATGGAGAGGTCCCCATCAAACCACCCGGCGTAGCGCGCCCTCATGAGCAAGATGATGCCCACGAGCGGCACGCCTGAGGTCATGATCCATGCCGTGATGAGGCGATACTTCACGGGCGGCTCGAGCGTGGAGTCCTCAAAGCGGCGGGCGAGCGCTTCCGCCGCGATGGGACGCACGAGGTTCTCTGCCTGCAGGTACGTGAGTAGGCAGACGATCATCGCCGCGAGCGCGCCCGAAACCCCGATGATGACCGCAAGCCGCCCGGAATCGGCCGCCGCAATGATGACGGTGAGCATGATGCCTAGGCCCCATACGAGTCCGGCCACGCCCGCTTGATAGATAGGAATGCGCAGCACCAAGCCGCGCACCATGTTGGGATCGTGCGTATCTGGACTGCGTTGCCAATCGAGGACCGGCCGGAAAATAAAGCTCGTCACGACCATGCCCACGAGCACGGCAAAGACAACGTAAGCGACGCCGATAGCCCACAGGCTGTCAAAGCGTTCCGCGAATGCGCGTACTTCCGGCATGGGCAGCGCCACCACAAACAGCATGACGGCGATAGCTCCCGCGATATTGCCGCCCAGCACCAGCGCCGCGTATTTCGGCCACGAGGTGTGCAGGAGCCAGCCGGCTGCGCGCAGGAGTCTGTTCATAACTTCATACTCTACTAGGCTGGAGCGGGTGAGTTCCCCCGAAAATCTCTCTGTCGCTGCCCGGCTTGCCGATGCCCCCTCGGTCCGCGACACCATCCTCGCCGCGGCCGCCGCGGCGCATGGCTTGCCTGGTACCGACCCTCGTGCAATGACGCATTCCTGGCTGTTTACCGGCCCGCCCGGCGCCGGTCGTGCGCTGGCGGCCCAGGCGTTCGCGGCCGCGCTCATGTGTCCTGCGGAGCCCGGTCGCGGTTGCGGCACGTGCGAGACCTGCCGCGGCATTCTTGGGCCGGAACCACGGCACACCGACTTGGTATTCATCCGCCCTGAGGGGCTCACCATTGGCGTCGACGGCGTGCGCGACATGATCCGTGACGCCGCGACGCGTCCCACCGTCGCACCGTGGCGCGTGGTCATCTATGACAAGGCGGATCGTCTCACGGACTCCGCGGCCAACTCCTTGCTCAAAACCGTCGAGGAGCCTTCGTCGACGACGGTACTCATTTTGTGCGCGCCCTCGACGGCGCCGGAGGATTTCTCGCAGACCCTGCGCTCGCGCTGCCGCCACCTCTATATCCCTGCGCCGACCGTGGATCAGATCGTCGAGGATCTCGTTGCGGAAGGAGCCTCGCCTGCCGATGCCCGCCTCGCCGCCGTCACCAGCCTGCGCAACGTCGGCAGGGCACGCCAGCTTGTGCAGAATACGGACGCCCAGCGCCGCCGCACCATGGCCATCAACCTGGCCGAGGACATCTTTCATGGCTCGGGCGCTTTTGTCGCGGCCTCGCGGCTTATCACCAACGTGACCAACGAGGCGAAGACCATCAACGAGGCCAAAAACGCGAAGGAGGACGAGGAAATCGCCATGGCCTTCGGCGCCGGCGCGAAGGGCAAGGGCGCGGCGAAGGTGCAGAGCGAGATTAAGAAAGAGATCAAGAAACGGGAGCCAGCGCGCCGCTCGCGCCAGAAGCGTACGCAATACGACTTGCTCGATACCGCCTTGGTTGACCTCATGGGTATCTACCGCGACGCGCTCATGCTTAAAGTTGGCGCTGCGGTGGAGGCCACGCACCCCGATTTCTCTGGTCTCGCAGGCGATCTCGCCGCGCGCGTGAGCGAGGAAGGCCTCGTCGCGGCGCAGAACGCCATTGTCCTGTGCCGCGAGCGTTTGCTCGTCAACCTCGATCCCACGATGGCGCTCAACGGGCTGGTAGGACGCCTGCGCATAGCCTGCCGCGCCCGTTGACCGGCCCGATTTTTTAACTGGGACGGTTGTCCGCTAAGCTTATGCACGCTGTTACATGCAGCGTGCCGCCTTAGCTCAGTCGGTAGAGCATCTCACTCGTAATGAGAAGGTCGTGAGTTCGATTCTCACAGGCGGCTCCACTAAACCCCCAGCTAGAAAGCCTAGATAGCTTCTCTAGCTGGGGGTTTCGCGGTGTCACGCCGCGCACAAAACGAGCACACCCCAGTCGCCGAAGCGACTGGGGGTGGTACCGGATGCGGTCCAGAAAGCCTAACCCAGAAGGCGCGGCACGACCTTGCCGGTGGGGTTGCGCGGCAGGCGGTCCAAGAAGTGGACGTCACGCGGGACGGAATGTGACGCCAGGTTCTCCTCGACGAATTCGCGGATGGCGTCTTCGGTGAGTGCCTCGCCCAGCTTGTCCTTCGTGCGGACAACCCAGACTGCCACGCGCTTGAACAGGTCCTCGTCATCGACGCCACCGGAGTAGACCTCATGGACGCCTGGCATGGACTCCAGCACCTCGGAGACGGACTCCGGGTGGACGTTCTCGCCGCCCACGATGATCATGTTGTCGGCGCGACCCACGACGTGGAGGTAACCCTCCTCGTCGATGTAGCCCAAGTCGCCGATGGACACGAGACCCTGCACGCGTTTGACCTCCATGCCGGGCTTCGTGTAGCCCGTGAGCGTCATGGAGTTATGTAGGTAGATCTCGCCTTCCTCGCCGCGCGGCAGCTCGTTGCCATCCTTGTCGAGGATCTTCAGGCGTGTGCCCGTGGCGACGGAACCCGCGAGCGTCGGATCCGAGGCAACCTGCTCGGCATTCGCGGCTGCGGCGAGCGTGAGCTCCGTCGAGCCATAGATGTTGGCGAGGATGGGGCCGAAGCGATCGATGGTTTCCTCGACGAGGGTTGGCGTGAGTGCGTGGCCGGAAGAGCAGATAAAGCGCAGGGAGGACGTGTCATACGTGCCCTCAGGATCGGCCTCGACCATGCGGCGGTAGAACACAGGCGAAGAAATGAGGCCGTCCAACTGGTAGCGCTGGATGTCATCGAGGCACTGGACGGGGTCGAAGACGCGGTGCGTCACGATGGTGTTGCGTGCGCCCAGCGCGATGTTGAGGCATGCCCAGCCCCACGTGTGGAAGATCGACGCGGTGAGTTGAATCTTTTGGTCGGCGCGCCACGGCACGTTGCCCATGACGGTGCTGAGCACGAACGGGAACTTCGGCTCGGGGCGGATGATGCCCTTGGGGATGCCCGTCGTGCCGGACGACATGAGCACGATATCGCCGTGCTTAGGGAACGCCGGCAGCTTCTCGTCGGCAACGAGCTCCGGGCGTCGGACGATGGAGTCCAGCGTTGTCAGGCCATGGTCGGCTGCGCCGTCGCCCTCGTGGGCGACGATGAGCTCGAGGTCGTGGCTGTAGTTCTTCGGCACGCGCGGCAAGAACTCATCGTCGACGACGAGCACATTGATGCGGTTTTCTTCCATGGAGCCCAGCAGCTGCTCTGCAGAGGAGCCGATGTTGAGCAGGTAGATGGTGGCACCTGCGTAGCCCTTTGCACCAAGCGGCGTGATGATGCCGCGGCCGTTGCGCGCCATGACGCCGAGGCGGATGTCATCGCCGTGGTGGTGACGCAGGTGACGCGCAAACGTGCGTGCCTCGTTGCGGAGCTGACGGTAGGTCAAAGCACCGTCATCGTCAATGAGAGCAATACGCTCGGGGCACGTGAGGTAGCCCTGCTCGAGCTCGCGTGCGGTGGTGAACCTGTAACGGGCAAGAACTCCCGGCAGCGATGCCATGGCGCGCGGTCCGCCCTCGGGGCTGACGATGCCGCTGCTGACGAGGGTCTTCGCTAAAGCGCCGAAAGCCTTCGCATAGAACGGCACGCTAGAGAGCGAGAGGGTCATGAGGGATCATCCTTTAATTAAAGTGACGGGTGTCAATCAGGGTATATCTAACTATCGCCGTAGGCATAAGCACCGTTGCATTCACCAGATGGAGTGTTGCGCACGTTACTCGTGTGACAATATAGTGTAGTTTTGTTTCGGAACATAGCCGTCCCAGTACCTAGCAGGGAAGTAACTCATGCTCTTTACTAAGAAATCGTTGAAGAAGTCTCTCACGGCGACGCTTGCCGGAGTCCTCGCGACTGTCTCACTCGGTGTTGCTGCCCCGCAGGCCGTCGCCCAGGAGCGCAACCTCGTTGCGTTCGGTGACTCCGTCCTTGCGGATCCGCGCGCCGATGTCTACCTGGGTGCCAAGATGAGCTCCACTAGCCCCCTTGGCACGAATTGCCCGCAGTCCTTTAACTTTGCCAAGCGCGCGGGCGCGAAGCTTGGCCTCCCTGTCCGTGACTTCTCCTGCTCTGGTGCTGTGTCGATGGCCCCGGGCCCGCAGATGTCCACGCAGGTCGACGAAGCCATCCGCACCGGTGCCCTCACTGGCGCCACCTCGCGCGTGATCTACGCGACCGGCTTCAACGACACGTACAACAATCGCTCGTTGAGTATGCAGGATATTCGTAACCGCTGGGTGGCCTACAACGCGCCCATCGTCAATCGTATCCGTGCTGCCGCCCCGAACGCACGCATTCAGATTGTCGGCTACCCGACGATTGGCTCTGGCGACCGTTACTGCTTGTTCCACGTCAACGGTGGCGTCCTTGACGCTACTGCGCTGCCCGAGGTGCGTTCCTGGGAGGACAAGGCTCAGTGGATGCAGGTGGATCTTGCCGCAGCTACGCGCACGGAGTTCCTCGACCTGAAGCCTTCTACGCGTAACAACGGCATGTGCGCCGGCGATAACAACCGCATGTGGGCAGGCCTCATTGATTTCAGCGGTGGCCCGGGCAACCTGCCCATCCACATCAATGCTCGCGGACACGAGCATGTAGCTAACGTCGTCGCTGCGTCTTAAAGTCAGGCCTTAAAGAAGGCCACAGCAACACCGCTCAAGGCGGACACCACGTGTGTCCGCCTTGTGTACGTTTGCGGAGCGTTTGACCATTGGCATAAGAATGACAAACCCGCACGGCTCGAGGTGGGCTGGGCGCGTTGCGTGGTTAGTCGTCCCGTGCGGAGGCGAGGAGATAGTCCCCGTAGCCGGACTTCTGGAGGGGTGCGGCTAGGGCAGCGAGGGCTTCGCGAGAGATAAAGCCTTCCCTGAATGCGGCGACCTCGGGTGAGCCGATGATGGTGCCGGTGCGCTTTTGGAGGACCTCGACGTAGGACGCGGCCTCACTCATGGAGTCGATGGTGCCGGTGTCGAGCCACACGTCGCCGCGCTGCATGGTTTGGACGTGCAGGCGGCCACGGCGGAGGTATTCCTCATTAATGGCGGTGATTTCGAGCTCCCCGCGGGCACTGGGTGTGATGGAACGGGCGATATCGACAACGGAGTTGTCATAGAAATAGAGTCCCACCACCGCGTAATTGGACTTGGGTGCTGCGGGCTTCTCCTCGATGGACAGAGCGTTGCCCTCGGCATCGAACTCCACGACGCCGTAGCGCTGGGGATCAGAGACCTCGTAGGCGAAGATGGTGCCGCCGTCGGGGTGTTGGCAGTGCGTGAGCGCGGAGGAGAAGCCGTGTCCGTCAAAGATATTGTCGCCGAGGACGAGGGCGACGTCGTCGTCACCGATGAAGTCCTCGCCGATGAGGAAAGCCTGGGCGAGACCTTCGGGGCGGGGCTGGACGGCATAGTCAAGCATGAGGCCCCAGTGTGAGCCGTCGCCGAGGAGACGTTGGAACGCGGCCTGGTCTTCGGGCGTGGTGATGATGAGGATCTCGCGGATGCCCGCTTGGATGAGCGTGGTGAGCGGGTAGTAGACCATCGGCTTGTCGTAGATGGGCATGAGCTGCTTCGAGATGCCCTTGGTGATGGGGTAGAGCCGCGTGCCAGACCCGCCGGCGAGGATGATTCCCTTCATGGGGGTTTAGCTTATCCCACGCGTCGCGTCGCACGGCGCGGCACGGGTTCGAGACGAAAACGATTTTCAGCATGTGACCTGGGCCATCAGTAGAGTGGGCCACATGAGTGAAACTGTACAAGGAGTCATCGCCCGTTCGAAGGGCGCCGAAGTTGAAACCGTCTCTGTCGTTATCCCGGACCCAGGCGCCAACGACGTTATTGTCAAGATCCAGACCTGCGGCGTCTGTCATACGGACTTGGCGTACCGCGACGGCGATATCGAGGACGCGTTCCCGTTCCTGCTCGGCCACGAAGCCGCTGGCATCGTGGAGCGCGTGGGCGACGCGGTAACCCACGTCGAGGTCGGCGATTTCGTTGTCCTCAACTGGCGCGCGGTGTGCGGCGAGTGCCGTGCATGCAAGAAGGGCGAGCCGAAGTACTGCTTTAATACCCACAATGCGTCGAAGAAGATGACGCTTGAAGACGGTACGGAGCTCACCCCGGCGCTGGGAATTGGTGCCTTTGCGGAGAAGACCCTCGTCCACGAGGGGCAGTGCACGAAGGTCGATCCGAGTGCTGATCCGGCCGCGGTAGGCCTGCTTGGCTGCGGCATCATGGCGGGTCTCGGCGCTGCCGTGAACACCGGCGATGTGCAGCTCGGCGAGTCCGTCGCGGTCTTCGGCTGCGGCGGCGTGGGCACGGCCGCGGTGGCCGGTGCGCACCTCGCGGGCGCGGCGAAGATCATCGCGGTGGACCTTGATGACGAAAAGCTCGCCACCGCGAAGGAATTCGGCGCGACCCACACCATCAATTCCAAGGGCAAGTCGGAGCAAGAAGTTATCGATGCCGTCCGTGAGCTCACCGATGGCTTCGGCACCGACGTCGCCATTGACGCGGTGGGCATCCAGCCCACCTGGCGCCAGGCATTTTATTCGCGCGACTTCGCAGGACGCCTCGTTATGGTGGGCGTACCGAACCTCACCGACCATATCGATATCCCGGCCATCGACGTCTACGACCGCGGCGGCTCCATCCGCCCGGCGTGGTACGGCGACTGCCTGCCTGAGCGCGATTTCCCGGCCTACACGGCACTGTTCCAGGCGGGTAAGTTCCCGCTGGATAAGTTCGTCTCTGAACGCATTGGTCTCGACGACGTCGAGGAAGGTTTCGCGACGATGAAGGCGGGCAAGGTCCTGCGCTCGGTTGTGGAGCTTTAGGTATCCTGCGGGTAAACGACCCAAACTCAGGAAGAAAGGTAGACCATGAAGATCGATTCCTTTGTTACCTCTGGCAAGTTCCGCCTCGACGGCAACGAGTGGGACGTAGACAATAACGTCTACATCCTGGGCGGCAAGGGCGGCTGCTACATCGTGGACCCGGCTCACAACGCCGAGCGCATCTACGACGAGGTCGGCGACCGCCCCGTGCGTGGGATCCTCCTTACCCACGCCCACAACGACCACTGTGAGCTCGCCCCAGAGATTGCGGAGCATTACGGTGTCGAGGTGTACCTCCACCCGGATGATCAGCCCTTGTGGGAAGAATCCAACGGCGACGCGCACTACACGCCGCTCGCGGACAACCAGACCTTCACCATCGACGGTGAGGATGTCGTCGTGTTCCACACTCCGGGTCACTCGCCGGGCTGCGTGGTGCTCTACATCAAGAACGAGAACGCGCTGCTCTCTGGCGACACGCTCTTTAATGGCGGCCCGGGCGCCACGGGGCGCAAGTACTCCGACTTCGACCAGATCGTCGAGTCCCTGCGTAACGTCATTTTCCACCTGCCGCCGGCCACGAAGGTGCTGCCGGGCCACGGGGATCAGACGACCGTCGGCGCGGAGGCCGAGCGCATCGACGAATACGTCGAGCGCGGCTACTAACGCCTCTGATCGTGCGACCGGCGCCGGGCCCGCGACTGCGGTGCTCGGCGCCGGTCGTCTTGTGGGAGGGGCCTACGGACGGAACGCGGCGAGGGGGAACGTCACCGTTCCGTCGTCGAGGGTGAGACACGGGCCGGTGCCCGTGATGACGGCACGGAAGGCGGGGCGGGGCCGTCAACGACGCGCGGCCAATATTCGGCAGAACCGTTCATGATTCTGCAATTGACCGGTTACGATCCCTGCAATGCAAGGATCGTAACCGGTATTTTGCAGAATTAAGGGGGAAATCCGCAGGTCGTTAGTCTTCGGGCAAGAGCGCGAGGTAGAGTGCGAGCGCCGCGCGCCAGTTCATGGGTGTGAAGCCGGTGGCCTCGATTTTGGAGAGGTCGAAGGTCGAGTGGGCCGGGCGCGGGGCCTCGGGGCCGGCAATCTCGGCGTACTGCTCCGTGGAGACCGGCGTGACCTCGGAGGGGTCGTGTCCGAGCCCGATGAAGGTGGCCATGGCCATCTCGTCGCGGCCCACGGCGTCGCCCTCGGAGGACAGGTTGTAAATCCCGTAAGGAGCCGCGTCGGGCCCGACGCGAAGAAGGTGGGTGATTCCCTTCGCCAGGTCCTCCGCGAAGGTCGGACGGCCCTTTTGATCATGGATCACGGCGGGCTCGACGCCGCGCCGCGCGAGGTTCGCCATGGTCTTAATGAAGTTGTTGCCGTCGCCAAAGACCCACGACGTGCGCACAATGTAGTGCTTCGGGCTTGCCGATGCCGCCGCCTCGCCCGCTGCCTTCGACGCGCCGTAGGCAGACAGCGGGGAGGGAATCTCGTCTTCCGTGTGTACCTCGTGGGAGCCGTCGAAGACGTAGTCCGTGGAGACGTGGACGAGCGTGAGATTGTGGTCGGCGGCTACGCGGGCGAGCTTGCCCGGGGCCAGGGCGTTGACGGCCCAGGCGCCCGCGCGGTCGGTCTCCGCGCCGTTGACGTCGTTATACGCCGCACAGTTGATAATGGCGGAGTACTGCTCCCAATCGCGCGCCGCGTACGCGGAGTCATCCGTGATATCGAACTCCGCATGGGTGACGAACTCTGCGTTGGGAAGGAGCGGGCGCAGCGCGCGGCCGAGCTGGCCGTTGGCGCCGGTGACGAGGATGCGGCGTGGGGCCATGGAGGGGGCATCGGCAAGCTGGGGATGGGCGCGGTCTTTCTCGGAGATCTCGGTGGGCTCGAGCGGCCAATCGACCATGTCGAGGTTAACCGCGGCGTAGCGCGCGTCCGACGACCAGTGCGCGGTGACGAGGTAGGTGTATGCCGTGTCGTCCTCGAGGGCCTGGAAGCCGTTGGCGACGCCGCGCGGGACGAAGACGGCTGTGTCGGGGCCGACCTCGGCGGTGACGAGCTGTCCGTAAGTCTCCGAACCTTCGCGCAGGTCGCACCATGCGCAGAACGCACGACCGGTAGTTACGGAGATGAACTTGTCCCAGGGCTCGGCGTGGAGGCCTCGTGTGGCGCCTTTCTTCGCACTCAGCGAGACGTTGTTTTGCACCGGCTTGAAGTCCGGCAGGCCTGCGGCGACCATCTTCTCGCGTTGCCAGTTCTCTTTGAACCACCCCCGGTTATCACCGTGGACGTCAAGGCGGACGAGGAGCAGGCCGTCGATGGTGGTGTTCTCGATGTGCATTTACTGTCCTCGCTGTGCATAGGTTGCTTCTGTGGCGTCCTTGGCCGGGCGCCACCACTCTTCATTGTCGCGGTACCACGCGATGGTCTGCTCGAGGCCTGCGCGCAGGTCCGTGAAGCGCGGCCGCCAGCCGAGTTCGCGCTTGAGCTTCGTCGCGTCCATGGCGTAGCGCTGGTCGTGGCCCGGGCGGTCGTTCACGTGCTCGTAGCCGTCAGCGGGATCGAGGCCCATGAGCGTGCAGATGAGCTCGATGACTTGCTTGTTGTTGATATCTGGCTGGTCCGCGCCAATGTTGTAGGTCTCGCCGATTATGCCCTTGTCCAGGATGTCGAGCACCGCCCGGTTGTGGTCGTCCACGTGGATCCAGTCGCGGACCTGCTCGCCGGTGCCGTAGAGCTTCGGCGAGCGCCCGTCCACGATATTGGTGATCTGGCGGGGGATGAACTTCTCGATGTGCTGGTACGGCCCGTAGTTATTCGAGCAGTTGGAAATTGTGGCGCGCAGACCAAAGCTGCGCACCCAGGCGCGCACGAGGTGGTCCGAGCCCGCCTTCGACGCGGAGTAGGGGCTGGACGGCGCATACGGCGTGGCCTCGGTGAACTTGGTGTCCGCGCCGATCTCCAGATCGCCGAAGACCTCGTCTGTGGAAACGTGGTGGAAGCGCACGTCGTGCTTACGCGCGGCCTCGAGGAGCGTGAACGTGCCTACGAGGTTGGTCTGGATGAACGGGGAGGGGTCCTCGAGCGAGTTGTCGTTGTGGGACTCGGCGGCGAAATGGACGATGACGTCATTCTTCTGCGCCAGTTCATCGACGAGGGTGGCGTCCGCGATGTCGCCGTGGACGAACTCGACCCCCTCCAGCCCGGCGAGGTTCGCGCGGTTGCCCGCGTAGGTGAGCTTGTCGAGGACGGTGACCTTGATCTCGTCACGCGTAGCGTTGACGAGGCGGACGAAGTTGGCGCCGATGAAGCCGGCGCCGCCGGTAACGAGCATGCTGTGCATGGTTGTCCATCCTAGTCGCCACGCGGGGACGCTTCTCTGACCACAGTTGCATAGGGAGATGCGTGGCGGGGCGCGCGTTACCTGTGAGAATGCTTCCAAGAAAGTATTCGCATTGACTGATGAAGAAAATCTCAGGAAATGGGGGTTTGCACAAAGTTAACGAATGAAAAGGATTTTCCCGTGGCACGCATTGCCGTTATGACATCGCCGGCGAAGGGGCACCTGTACCCGGTGGTCGATACTCTCTTGGAGCTGCAGTCGCGTGGCCACGAGATTTTCCTCCGCACGATTCCCAACGAGGTCGAGCGCATGAACGCGTTGGGCTTCCACGCGAGCCCGCACGAAGACCGCTCGGATAATAAGGAACTCCATGACTGGGACGCGCCCTCCGGCTTTGCGGCGCTGCAACTCGTCTTCGACCAACTGGCCGAGCGCATTCCCTACGACTGCGACGAGTTCGAGCTCTTCATCGCGGAGACGAAGCCAGACTTCCTGCTCTGCGACGTGACTGTCTTTGGCGCGCAGCTGGCCGCGGAAACGTCCGGCCTGCCGTGGGCCGTGTGGTCGCCGACCTTCTTGCCATATCCTTCCAACGTCGCGCCGCCGTACGGCGTGGGCATGGGCATTCCGCGCACGCGTGCTGAGAAGGCAAAGGCGGCGGTGCTGCGCAGGGCCATCCCGCTGTTGTGGGACACACAGCTGAAGAAGCGCGTCAACGCCGTGCGCGAGGAACATGGTGTGGATCCCCTCGAGCACGTGCTCGATATCCTCGACATTCCGCCGCTCATCATTAGCTACACGGCAGAGCCTTTCGAGTACTCGCACCCGGATTGGCCGAACCACATCGTGGAAGTCGGACCTGGCTTGTGGTCTCCGGAGCCAGGTGAGGGCATCGTCGATCCCACAGAGGGCATTACGGATCCCATCGTGCTCGTCACGTTGTCCACGGAGTTCCAGAACGACACGGCGCTCGCGCAGTCCGCACTCGACGCGCTCGACGGCACGGGGATGCACGTCGTGGTCACGACGGGTGCCATCGAGCCCAAGCTCTTGCGCCCGAATAGTAATTGCACCATCGTGCGCCTGGGCGACCACGCGAAGATTCTGGACCACGCGGCGCTGCTCATCGGCCACGGCGGCATGGGCGTCATGCAGAAGGCTCTCATGCGCTCCGTCCCTATGGTCATCGTGCCCTTCGGTCGCGACCAGCACGAGGTGGCACAGCGCGTCCTCGCCTCGGGCGTAGGCCAGGCAATCCCCGGCCGTGATGTCACGCCGGAGAAACTCTACGAGAAGATTGTCGCCGCGCTCACCGTCAGCCACGGCCTGGACGCCATCCTCGAGGGTTGCGAGGCCGCCGGCGGTGCGCCGCGCGCCGCAACGCTCATCGAGGAGCGCTTCTAGCCGCTCTGTTCGCCCCCCCCTTGCATGTCGCCGTTGAGTGTCATGCGAGGGGATTTATTTTTCTCTGACCTCGCCTTTTCTGCGGTGTCAGGGAACCCTTAGTCATTATGTGCCAACTCCCAGATTGGCTCGTACGAGCAACGCGCGCAACGGGAATCTGTGCTGGCCACGCCATGCCTGGGAAGGCTTCCACGCAATTCCAAAGATCGGTATTTCCGCAGGTCGCGGCTCGTGCCGCGGGATTCTGCTGGAGCGGAAACGGCGCTAGATTGTGAGTCATCGGCAGCGGGCCGTCGGGTCACACCGGTCCACGCTGCCGAGTACATATCCATCACACTTCAGAAGGAGACATCATGTTCCCCCCAGAATTTTGCACAGTTCCAGCTTCCGGTTCCCACCCCGGCCTCGCAGCCGGAGCTCCATCTTCCGTTCTAGAACGGTATGCGACCTTCAACGAAGGTCACGGTGTACAGAGTCTTGTCGGTCCCTTTGCGCGGATGTTGTACCTGCGCTGTAAATGAATAGCGGCAATGAAAGCGGCCTGCTTCTCCCCACGTGTACTAGGGAGAAACAGGCCGCTTTTTACTGTATCCCAGTCTCCCCGTCGGTAGGCATTCCGCCAGGAAGCTCAACAAAACCGGGAGTTCCCTTGCCATAATGACAAGTTTCTTTTACACTTGGTCATGAAAGGTTGATATGGAGGTGACAATGCCAGAGCACGCAAACATGGTGCGCAAGTGGCGCCGGTGGCACGAACTGAGCCAGGCGGAGCTTGCAGACAAGGTCGGTGTCTCACGCCAGACCATCGCCAATATCGAAAGAGGAAACTATTCGCCATCGGTCTACTTGGCTCTCGCAATTTGTCAGGAACTGGGCAAGACCGTCGAGGAGATATTTGGAGGAGACGAAGAATAATGATTAACACGATTGCACGCTATTCATTCAACGAGGTTGACCGCGCGGCCCGCGACGAGTTCGAGCGTGATTCCCTGTACAAGTCCTTCGCCGTGGCTTTCCTGGTTATCCAGGTAATGACCATCGTGACCGGCGCCGTGCTCGCCTGGGTCCTGCCTGGTGCGCATGCCCTGTGGGCGTTGGCCGTCTTTGTGCCTTTGGTGGCAGGAGAGATTATCTCCTCCACGTGGCTGAAGACCCAGATGCCGCGTCCGTCGGTGACACGCCGGTGGTCGTTTATGATTCCGCTGCTCGTCGTCGAGCTCATCATGTTCGTGGGGCTCTACGTACGCCTTATGCAGGCCAATAGCGACTTCGCTGACAATTTCGTGGGTGGTGGGTTTGTGGGCGTGGCCATCGCCTTCCTCGTTGTCCCCGTCTTCCGGCGCTGGCAGCATGGTCGCGACCAACGCCGTTTGGACGCACAGCTGGAGGATTAAGGAGCGAAAACACAGAAGGTGTGTGGCACATGGTGTATTTCATTCCCTGGAGGGTGAAATACACCATGTGCCACACACCTTCTGCGCAGATGAAGCGGCTAGGCCGGGGTAACCGTGACCTTCACGGCGCCGGCGTCGGCGGCGATGCGCAGGTCGACGTCACGGAAGATACCGTCGGCTGGGGTGTTCACGGTGTGGCCGCCTTCGACGTGGACGCGGTAGCCATTGGGTGCCCAGATATTCGGCACCTTAATGGTGGACTCAGCACCGGGCTCGAAGGCGCCGGAGCCGTCCGCGCGAGCGGTGTTCCACGTCGCGGTGAAGGCCCCGTCCGTCTTCCAGCCGGTGGGCGTGCCCGCGACGGCAGAGGGGTACGGGGTAGCCAGCTGCTTGACGTTGGACCAGTTGGTGTTGCCGGGCTCGGTGATGGGGCGCGCCGGATTGATGCCCAAAGCCTGATCCTTCCAGGAGGACGCCGTGGTGGCCGGGTCGTAGCCGCCGTACTGCCAGTGGAAGCGCGACTGCATGTATTCGTCAGACAGGCGAGCCTGGTTGCGCAGCAGGTTCGGGTTCTTCGAGGCACCGAACTCGGCGAGGACCGCCGGCATGTTCTGCGAGTTGGCGTAGGCCCAGGACTGGTTGATGGCCTTGCGGTGATCCGGCTCGCAGACGGCCTCGGGGAATTCGAGCGGGATGGTGCACACCTGCGCATACGAGTTGAACGCGTAGACGGTATTTGCATCCGGCTTCGTGCCCATGTGCGCGGGCGCGCCCATGACGGTGGTGACGTAGCCGGTGAGCCAGATGCCCACCTCCGAGTCGTGGCGGCGGATGACGTCGCGGACCTGCTTATTCAGGTTGCGGAGCTTCTGCAGCGTGGATTCGGAACAAAAGTCGAGCGCGCAGGGGATGGTCTCCGCGCTGGCCGAGGGGCTCGTTGATGGGGCCGTAGCCGATGATGCTCGGGGTGTTAGCGAAGTAGGCGGCCGTGTGGTCCCACATGTTCACGTCGTGGTTGCGGATGCCCACGCTGTCCGAGGCTGTGCGGTTATTGAAGAAGTTATCGAAGGCACCCTGGATGGCGGGGGAGAACTGTGCGTCGGCCAGGCCCATGTCTGGGTCGTAGAGACCGTTCGTGAACGTCGCCTAGCGCGGGGCGCCCTCGCAGCCTCGGGACTCCGTGTAGAAGTCCCGGTGAGATTCGAGGAAGGCGGAGATGCCGTAGGAGTTACACGTCTCGATGGCGGCCCAGCTCATGCCTCGGCGTACCGAGTTGAATCCCTGCTTGGCGAGGAACGCGGCGGCCATGCCGGAGCCGCTTGCCGATGCCGCCGGTGCGAGGCCGCAGGCAAGCACGACCGAGGCAGCGACGGCGACGGCAGCTTTGGGAAGAGAGAGCAGAGCGTTATTCACCCGTTTAGACTAATAAAACCGGGGGAATTCTCTCAGACCCTTACGCGGGGAAGTGAGGCAGCGCCGTCTCATCGAGCCAGGCCGCGAGCGTCGCGTCGATATCGGCGGGAGCCACACCCGCGTCCTCGGCGACGCTGTGGAGCTCACGGATGAAGTCCTCCGGTGTCACCGTGCCATGCTGGGAGGCTGCGACGTAGGCGCGGACGGCCTGGAAGAAGGGGGCATCGGCAAGCTGGCGGCGCAGTGCGTGGAGGGTGAGCGCCCCGCGCTTATAGACGCGGTCGTCGAACATGGCACGCGTGCCGGGATCGGCAACGAGAATGTCCTCCTTCTTCCGGGCGAGGACGTCGTAGTGGGAACGTGCGGCCTCATGCGCGGTGGGGCCGCCGGAATGCTCGCCCCAGAGCCACTCGGAGTAGCAGGCAAAGCCCTCGTTGAGCCAAATATCGCGCCAGGCGGCAAGGCCTAAGGAATTGCCAAACCATTGGTGAGAGAGCTCGTGGGCGATGAGCCGCTCGTAGCTGCCGTTCGTGTGGTTGGCGCCGAAGATGGACAGGCCCTGGGCCTCCAACGGGATCTCGAGCTCGTCCTCGGTGACGACGACCTGGTAATCGTTGAAGGGATAGTCGCCGTAAGTCTGCGCAAAGAAGTCGAGCATCTCCTGCTGCTGCGCGAAGGCCTCGCGGACCTGAGACTGGAGCTCCGCCGGGGTCCAGGCGCGGGTATCCGGCCCAAGCTTCATCTCGGTGAACTCGCCCACCATGACCGTGGCGAGGTACGTCGCCATGGGGTGCGCGGTCCGATAATGCCAGCGCGTCATAGATCCGAAGTGCTTGCGGGAGACGAGCTTGCCATTGCTCACGACGGTAAACGGGGAGTCCGCCGTGATGATGATGTCGTAGGGCGCTTTCGCGCTGGGCGTGTCATCGCACGGGAACCAGCTGGGCGCGCCGCACGGCTGACTCGCCACGAGGGAGCCGGACTCCGTCTCCTCCCAGCCGATCTCGCCCCAAGCTGTGCGCAGCGGGCGCGGGGTACCGCCGTAGCGAATCACAAGATCGAGCTCCGCTCCGGCGGCGAGCTCATCGCCGAAGGAGACACGCAGCTTGCCGTTCGACTGGCGGAACTTCGCGACGTGCGCACCCTTCGCGCTGACGCGCCGGGCGACCATCGCTCCTGCGAGATCTACGGTGAGCTTGTCCAGCGGCTCGTCGCCGACGCGCAGGTGTAACGTGGCCTCGCCCTGGAGACGATTAGGCTCGACGTTATAGGTGAGATCGAGGCGATAATGCTCGACGGTAAAACCCAGGTTGTACTCGACAGAAGTGTACGGATCGCGGGCAGATTCCTTGTGAAAAACGCCCGCGCGGGCGAGAGAGTCAAGCGTTGTCATAATGCTTGAAACTCTACCGCCCGCGGAGTGCCGACTGTGAGTCGGTGGAGGCTACGCCGGATTTACTTGGCGTAGAACGCGCGCCAGAAGGTGCCCCAGGACGCCTCGAGGTCCTGGCGCCAGCCCGGCCAGGAGTGCGTGCCGGTGGTGCGGAAGTTGTAGTCCGCGCCGATGCCGGACTTGTCCAGCTTGGCCTTGAGGTTGTGCGTGCAGTGGTTGACGGCGGCCTCGATGACGCCACCCTCGACGACGAGCTGGGTGACACCGGCAGCGACGATGGCCGGGTTCATGCCCTGCTTGAGGTAGTACTCCGGAAGGTCAGTCTCGGACGCCAGGCCGGAGGACGCGGAGATGTAGAGCTCCGAACCGCGCAGCTTCTCAGCGTTGAGGAACGCGTCGTTGTAGCGGTTGTAGTCCCCGCCGCGCGGGCCCCACATCTGCTCCGGCTGGCCGCCGCCACGGTTGACGGTGAGGCGCAGGAACTCGTACTGCATGGGCGCGGAGGTCTGCGCGCAGCCAGCGTAGGAGCCGACGGCGTCGTAGAAGCCCTGGTTGTGCTCGGCGAGCAGCAGCGCGGAGGTCGCGGACATAGACATGCCGGCAATCGCGCGCTTGTTATTGGCCTCCAGGCGCTGCTCGAGCGGTCCCGGCAGCTCCTTGGTGAGGAAGGTCTCCCACTTCTGCGGTCCGTTCAAGTACTTGCCGTTCGGGTCCTGGGCCCAGTCCGTGTAGTAGGAGAACGCGCCAGCCTGCGGGATGACGACGTTGACCTTCTTATCGGCGTAGAAGTCCACGACCTGGGACAGGGTGGCCCAGTCAGAGTTCTGCTCGGCGCCACCGGCACCGTTGAGCAGGTAGATGGTCGGGCGGTTCGCCTCACCCGCCGGGATGACGGCGAGCGGGATGGCGCGGCCGTTCATGGCCGGCGAGGTGGCCTGCAGCTTGAGCACGCGCGGGTCGTTGCCGAACTTCTTAAACCACGCTTGGCCAGCGACGGCGTCGGTGACCTGAAGATCGCCCACCTGCGAGACCGGGGTGGCACCGGCGACCTGCTGCGGCGTGAGAACCGCAGCGTTCGCCGGGACGAGAGTGGCGGTAACCAGCGTGGCGGCCACAGACGTTGCCGCGAGGAAGGACGTAAAGCGCTTCATGAGGGTCAATATTCCTTGCAGTGAGAGGTTTAGTTGGTCGCGGCGAGATCGTCAGCGGTGTCGGTGCGGGCAGCGGCCTCGTCGGTCAGAGCGTCGGCTGCGGTGTCGGTGCCGTTGGTGAGGGCGTCTGCGGCGGCCGCGGCAGCGTCGGTGACGTTGTTGAGCGCGCCGGTGTTGCGCTCGGCAGCGTTGGCTTCGTTCTCTTCCTCAGCGGTCGGCGAGAGCTTTTCGACGGTCTCGGCGTTGGCAGCCTGCGGGGCGGCAGAGCGGTCTTCCGATGCCTCCGGAGTTGCGGTCGGCACCTCGGTGGACGCATCTTGGCCGAACGCGGCAGCGTAGGTCGGCCAGGACTTCCAGATATCTTCCTTCCAACCCGGCCAGGAGTGGGTGCCGGTTGCACGGAAGTTCCAGTCAGCGTCGATGCCCTCGCGGTCCATCTTGCGCTTGAGCTGGGTGGTGCAGTCGAACATTGCGGCCTCGATGGCGCCGCCTTCGACGACGAGCGTGGACGAGGACTTGAATGCGGAGGACAGGTCGCCGCCGTTTTTCTCCGCGATCGAGGACAGGTTTTCGTGTTCGCCCGGCAGGCCGGTCGAAGCGGAGACGTAGGTGTGCGTGCCCTTCAGGTTGTTGGAGTTGATGAGCGCGTCGTTGAAGCGGTTGTACTCCCCACCGCGCGGGCCCCACATCTGCTCCGGCGTTGCGTTATTGGCGCGGTTGACGGTGAGACCAACGTAGAAGTTCGTCATCGGCGTGGAGGTCGCGGCGCAACCGGAGTAGGAACCGACGGCGTTGTAGAAGCCCGGGTTGTGCTCGGCGAGGAGCAGCGAGGACGTCGCGGACATGGACATGCCGGCGATGGCGCGCTGGCCGTTGCCGTTGATGTTGGCGTTCACGGTTGCGCCGTCAGTGGCGGTGGACTGATCCTCCGGAGCATCCTTGGCCAGCTCGCCCTCGAGCGGTCCCGGCAGCTCCTTGGTGAGGAAGGTTTCCCAGCGCTGCGGGCCAGGCAGGTACGTGCGGTCCTCTACCGTGTCCGTGGGGTGCGGCGAGTTGTACCAGTCCGTGTAGTAGGAGAAGGCGCCGGCCTCGACCACGACGACGTTGACGTTCTTCGACGTGTAGAAGTCGATGAGGTTGGTCTTACCCTTCTCGCCGTTGGTCATGTAGAGCCATTCCATGCCCTGCTCTGCGCCGCCAGCGCCGTTGAGCAGGTAGATGGTCGGGCGTGCTGCATCGAAGTTGCCGGTCGGCGTGATGACGGCGAGCGGGACCTCGCGGTTGTTCATGGACGGCGAGGTGGCCGTCATGAACTTGACCTTGCCCTTTGAGTTGTTGACGTCAGAAAGCCAGCGCCACTTCTCGTTCTTCGAGGTGACCGTCATCTTGATTTTGCCATCGGCGCCGCGGACGTAGCTGTTGCCGTCCTTGGTGATAAGGCCCTTCTCTGCCATGAACGGCAGGACGTCGTCGTACTGCTTGATGACGGAGAGCTGAGAGCGGTCGACCTGGTCCAAGCTGTCGACGTTCCAGCGGCTAGCAGCGGAGGCGGCCTTCTCGTTCGGGGCCATCTTGTCGTCGGCCTGGGCAAGGGGAGCAGCGGCAAGGCCGAGGGTGAGCGCGACCGCGGCGGAGGTCGTGGTGAGAGTCCTCAAGAACTTCATGTGGTGGCTTCCTGTGTATGTCCTGGCGCGTCCGTGTGGCGCTGGTGGGCGACCTTGACGGGCACGTAGAGATCCATGTGCATCTTCTTGAAACATCGTTGTCTATCCGTCCATCGTTATCAAGCCTTTATGAAATCTCAGGCGCGACCGGGCTTGACGGGGGTGGTGCGCCTGATGGTGGAGCGACGAGATCTGGTGGGCGAGGAGACGTGTGGGCTGGCGGCGACCTGGTTGGTGCCGCAGTCCACGCGATTGTGACAAGAGTTTAACAGGTAAAAATCGTTACCCCTGGTACTGAAGTGGCGTTTGTGTCATAATTTCAGGGACCATTTGTGGGTGACATCGCCGTGGCGCGTTCGCGCCAGGAGGTAACGCCCGCGCTGGCGGTAGCGACAAATAAAGATAGAGACCCCGTGTTGCGCGAGGCCGCGTCGCTCTATGTCGGCGAAGAACACCTGACCTTCCAAAGGAAATTTCATCATGTCTTTTGACAGCATCATTCTGGCTATCAACAACGCTCTCGGCCCGTTCGTCCACATGGGCTCCTCCAACCTTTCTATGGCGCTGCTCGACTTCGGCCTCATCTAATTCGGTTTCAGCGCCTGGGGGCTTGAATCCCCGTTTCCGCGCGTCGCGTGCCCCCGTTTCGAGGGGTGGCGACGCGCGTTTGTTGTCTCTTGGTGGTGCCTGTGCGCGGGGACGCGGCGCGGGAGGGGGCGCGTTTGGGGGAAGAAAAGACAAAAGGGGGAGAGGGTAAGTATCCTGTAGTGCGTGACTAATGAACATTATGACGTTGTAGTACTCGGCGCGGGCCCTGGTGGCTACGTTGCCGCCATCCGTGCAGCACAGCTGGGCAAGAAGGTTGCCGTTATCGAGAAGCAGTACTGGGGCGGAGTCTGCCTCAACGTGGGCTGCATCCCGTCCAAGGCGCTGCTCAAGAACGCTGAGGTTGCCCACACCTTCAACTTTGAGGCCAAGGACTTTGGTATCTCGGGTGAGGTGTCCTTCGACTACGGTGTGGCGCACAAGCGCTCCCGCAAGGTTTCTGCAGGCATCGTCAAGGGCGTGCACTTCCTCATGCGCAAGAACAAGATCCAGGAGATTAACGGTCTGGGCTCGTTCAAGGACGCACACACCATCGAGATCACCGAGGGTGACGACAAGGGCAAGACCGTCACGTTCGACGACTGCATTATCGCCACTGGCTCCGTCGTCCGCTCCCTGCCGGGCGTGGAAATCGGCGGCAACATCGTGTCCTTCGAGGAGCAGATCCTCAAGGAAGAGGCTCCGAAGTCCATGGTTATCGTGGGTGCCGGCGCGATCGGCATGGAGTTCGCCTACGTCCTGGCTAACTACGGTGTGGACGTCACCATCGTCGAATTCATGGACCGCGTCCTGCCGAATGAGGACAAGGACGTCTCCAAGGAAATCGCCAAGCAGTACAAGAAGCTTGGCGTTAAGCTGCTCACCGGCTACAAGACCACGTCCATCACGGACAACGGCTCCGACGTTACCGTCGAGGTCGAGTCCAAGGACGGCTCCAAGACGGACTCGCTTACCGTTGAGCGTTGCATGGTCTCCATCGGTTTTGCCCCGCGCGTTGAGGGCTTTGGCTTGGAGAACACTGGCGTCAAGCTCACCGAGCGCGGTGCCATTGAGATCGACGACTACATGCGCACGAACGTCGAGCACATCTACGCTATCGGCGACGTCACGGCCAAGCTGCAGCTGGCACACGTGGCTGAGGCGCAGGGTGTCATCGCCGCCGAGGTTATCGCTGGCGCGGAGACCCAGGTCCTGGGCGATTACATGAACCTGCCGCGCGCGACCTTCTGCAACCCGCAGGTCGCCTCCTTCGGCTACACCGAAGAAGCCGCTCGCGAGAAGTTCCCGGACCGCGAGATCAAGGTCGCTACCTTCCCGTTCTCCGCAAACGGCAAGGCTGCCGGTCTCAACGAGACCGCAGGCTTCGTCAAGCTCATTGCTGATGGCGAGTACGGCGAGCTCATCGGTGGACACATGGTCGGCGCCAACGTCTCCGAGCTGCTTCCGGAGCTCACCCTGGCACAGCGCTTCGACCTCACGGCTGAGGAAATCGGACGCAACGTCCACACCCACCCGACGCTGTCTGAGGCTATGAAGGAAGCTGCCGAGGGCATCGGCGGCCACATGATCAACCTCTAAACTGCGCACGCAGAACAAAAGGCCCTTCCGGGTAGTTTATCTGAACTACCCGGAAGGGCCTTATCTCTGCGCGGGGACTGGCGCCGCGGGGGGATGCCGTCCGGGGTGCGGCGAATCGATCAAGGGGAGTGGAGTGGGAGGGCGCGTGAGCCTGGAAGCGCGCTAGTACGGGGCGATGGTGGAGGAGTGCGCGTCGATGTCGAGCGACTCGTTGATGGCGGGGAAGGCGCGCTGGGCGCAATTGGTGCGCGGGCACGTGCGACATCCGGCGCCGATGGGCGTTGCGGCGGCATCGGAAAGCTCCAGCCCCGCGGCGTAGACCGTGCGATCTGCATGGCGGGACTCGCAGCCGAGGCCAATGGCGAAGAGCTTATTGGTGTCGCTGAAGCGGCCCTGGTGGTGGCGGACGGCGCGAGCGACCCAGAGGTAGTTGCGACCGTCGGGCATCTGAGCGAGCTGGCGGACGATGACCTCAGGCTGGGCGAAGGACTCGTAGACGCACCAGAGCGGGCAGGTGCCGCCCGAGTTGGCGAAGTGCACGCCAGTTGCGGACTGGCGCTTGGACATATTGCCGGCGCGGTCGACGCGAACGAAGGTAAAGGGGATTCCTCGCTTATTGGGACGCTGCAACGTGGAGAGACGGGAGGCGACCGTTTCATAGCCCACGCCGAAGACTTGGCAGAGGTACTCGATGTCGTAGCCGGCTGTCTCAGCCTGGGAATGCATGAGGCCGTAGGGCAGGAGAGTGGCGGCCGCGAAGTAACTGGCGACGCCACGCTTGGCAAGATTCACGGAGGCCTCGGATGTGAAGGGCTCGTGCGACACGAGCTGCGAGATATCCGAGCCGGCCTCGAGGTAGCTGAGCTCCGCGGCCATGCGGAAAGCGCGCTGTCCGGTGCTCAGCCGCGCGGCGAGCTCGAGCGTGCCGGTCTCCGGGTTGAAGCGGTGGAGCGTATCGCCGAGGTTGGGCTGTGTGCGGATCTCAATATTGTGTTTCTTCGCAGGCGCGTGGCAATGGCCGCCTCGGTGTCGCGGATTCCGAATTCTGCAATGTTCAGGTCGTGGGCGAGACGCTCGGCCTGGTGGTCGAGATCGTCGAGATAGTTCTGCCGGGCATAGAAGAAATCGCGGACCTCGTCATGTGGCATGGACAGCGTTTGCGCACCGGGGCCACTGCGCCGCGTGTCCGTGACCAGCGTGAGCTTGTCG
The DNA here is from genome assembly GCF_001563605.1 of Corynebacterium sp. CMW7794. Lineage (NCBI taxonomy): Bacteria > Bacillati > Actinomycetota > Actinomycetes > Mycobacteriales > Corynebacteriaceae > Corynebacterium > Corynebacterium sp. CMW7794. The sequence continues at coordinate 155,896 of NZ_KQ961714.1, read as the reverse complement.
CGTATGGTGCGGTAACGGCGGTGGACGTCGACGAGCGTGCGTGCGACGGACGGGTGGTTATAGACGAGTTCCGACAGTTCCTGAAGCTCGACCGGCGAGGGGGAGATCTCCTGGTCCTGGATAACGTCCTGGATTTCGGCGAGGAGACGGGAATCATCGTCGCGGGAGAAGAACGTGGCGTCGACGCCGAAGACCTCCGTGATCTTCATGAGGACCGGCACGGTGAGTGGACGGACATCATGCTCGATCTGGTTGACGTAGCTGGCGGACAGGCCGAGCGTCGATGCGAGCGAGGCCTGGGAAAGATCGCGTTCGCGGCGGAGCTGGCGGAGGCGGGAGCCGACGTAGGTCTTGGACATGTGAGCTAGGTTACCTGGAACCCCGTGAACGATCCGCAAAATTTGCAAAACTGCTGTGAAGCAAGTTTGCGAGCCGGGCATTCGGGGTTGGATCGTGCGAAAGTTTGATACCTAAAGGGGGAAGACTTTCACGTTTCGCTAATCGGGTGAGGAAAGTCACATCAGTGCACGTAAATACGCAACACAACCGTTTCGTAAATCTAAGTCCCCAAGCGTGTTGCGAGTTTTAACATCTGTGACTTAGGCGATCCATGCCTAATGTATTTAATACGGAAATGGGCATGCGCCGGGATCGCTCATTCTTGACTCAAAATCGAATAGTAACCAGCAGTTAAGCGGGTTAATCTAAGGGGCGACTATGGAGGTGTCATGACTGTAAGAAATCCTGACCGTGAGGCTCTCGCTCACGGCCGCATCACTAATGAAACTGTGCGTACCAAGCCGGGCGTTCCGAGCTGGGTACTCAAGCTGACCATGGCCATCACTGGCCTCATCTTTGCGCTTTTCGTTGTCGGTCACATGGCCGGCAACCTCAAGCTCTACTTGCCGAACCACGACGGCGCCCCGGCGCTCGACGTCTACGGCGAGTACCTTCGCTCCCTGGGTGAGCCGCTGCTCCCGCACGGCGCGTTCCTGTGGATGTTCCGTATTGTGCTGCTCGCCTGCCTGGTGGGCCACGTCTATGGCGCATTCGCTCTTACCGCCCGGTCCAAGCAGTCGCGCGGCAAGTTCAAGCGCACGAATCTCATGGGTGGCCTGGATTCCTTCGCCACGAAGACCATGATCGTCACCGGCGTTGTCCTGCTGCTTTTCGTCATCTTCCACCTGCTGGACCTGACCATTGGCGCAGCCCCGGTCGCATCCGCGGCCTTCGAGCACGGCGCCGTGAAGGCCAACATGCTGGCAACGTTTAGCCGCTGGCCCGTGACCATCGTCTATGTCATCGCGATGTGCTGCCTGTTCCTGCACCTGACCCACGGCATCCGCCTTGCTGCGTCTGACCTGGGTATCACCGGCCGTAAGTGGCGCCAGACCTTCCTGGTTCTGGCCTACATCATCCCGGCGGTCGTCTGCTTGGGCAACATCATCATGCCGCTGTCCGTCGCCTTTGGCTGGGTCTCTTAAAGGAGCGTTGTAAACCCATGACTACTACTGAATTGAAGCGCGAGCACCCGAAGTTCACGCACCCGCAGTCCATCGTTCCGGGCGTGACCGCAGGCACCATTCTGGAATCTCACGAGCCGCACGGCGTGCCGATGCGCGACATGTGGGACCACCAGAAGGACCACATGCAGCTGGTCTCCCCGCTCAACCGCCGCAAGTTTGAGATCCTCGTCGTCGGTACCGGCCTGTCCGCTGGTGCTGCCGCCGCTGCCCTCGGCGAGCTGGGCTACAACGTGAAGGTCTTCACCTACCACGACTCCCCGCGCCGTGCGCACTCCATTGCCGCCCAGGGTGGCGTGAACTCCTCGCGTCACAAGAAGGTCGACAATGACTCCGCGTACCGCCACACCAAGGACACCGTCAAGGGCGGCGACTACCGTTGCCGCGAGTCTGACTGCTGGCGCCTGGCCTACGAGTCCGTGCGCGTCATCGACCACATGAACGCTATTGGCGCTCCGTTCGCTCGTGAGTACGGCGGAACCCTCGCTACCCGTTCCTTCGGTGGTGTTCAGGTCTCTCGTACCTACTACACCCGTGGCCAAACGGGTCAGCAGCTGCAGCTGTCCACGACCTCGGCGCTCTACCGTCAGATCGGTCTGGGCAACGTGGAGCTCTTCGCGCACCACGACATGCAGGACATCATCACCTACAACGACGGTGGTAAGAAGCGCGTGGGCGGCATTGTCACCCGCAACCTGATTACGGGTGAGCTCAAGACCTTCACCGGTCACTCCGTCATCCTGGGCACTGGTGGTTACGGCAACGTCTACCACATGTCCACGCTGGCTAAGAACTCCAACGCAGGCGCCATCATGCGTGCCTACGAGCAGGGCGCGTACTTCGCATCTCCGGCGTTCATCCAGTTCCACCCGACGGGCCTGCCGGTCAACTCCGAGTGGCAGTCCAAGACGATCCTCATGTCTGAGTCTCTCCGTAACGACGGTCGCATTTGGTCGCCGGTGAAGGAAGGCGACGACCGCCCGGCCAACGAGATTCCGGAAGAGGAGCGCGACTACTTCCTCGAGCGTCGCTACCCGGCCTTCGGTAACCTCGTCCCGCGTGACGTTGCGTCCCGTGCCATCTCTCAGCAGATCAACAAGGGCCTGGGTGTTGGACCGCTGCACAACTCGGTGTACCTCGACTTCCGTGACGCCATCGAGCGTCTGGGCAAGGATGTCATCCGTGAGCGCTACTCCAACCTCATCGAGATGTACGAAGAGGCCATCGGTGAGTCCGCGTACGAGACGCCGATGCGTATCGCACCGACCTGCCACTTCACCATGGGTGGCCTGTGGACGGACTTCAACGAGATGACCGCCATCGACGGTCTCTTCGCCGCCGGTGAGTGCTCCTGGACCTACCACGGCGCGAACCGCCTGGGCGCCAACTCCCTGCTGTCCGCTTCCGTCGATGGTTGGTTCACCCTGCCGTTCACCATCCCGAACTACCTGGCTGACCACCTTGGCGAGGCTAAGCTGGCTGAGGATTCCGCTGAGGCTGTCGAGGCTCTGAACCGCGCACAGGCGCGCATCGACCGCCTCATGGGCATTCGCGGCGAGAACCCGCACGGCCCGGCGTACTACCACCGCCAGCTGGGTGAGATCCTCTACTGGGGTTGCGGCGTGTCCCGCAACATCGAGGACCTCAAGGTTGCCATCGAGAAGATCCGCGCCCTGCGCGCTGACTTCTGGGCCAACGTCCGCATCACGGGTGCTGCCAACGACATGAACCAGGTTCTCGAGTACGGCCTGCGCGTGGCCGACTACATCGACCTGGGTGAGCTCATGTGCGTTGACGCTCTCGACCGCGACGAGTCCTGTGGCGCCCACTTCCGCGACGACCACCTCACCGAGGATGGCGAGGCCGAGCGTGACGACGAGAACTGGTGCTTCGTCTCCGCATGGGAGCCCGGTGCGGCTGAGGGCGAGTTCATTCGCCACGCTGAGCCGCTGTACTTCGATTCGATTCCGCTGATGACAAGGAACTACAAGTAATGAAACTTAACCTGAAGATTTGGCGTCAGGCCGGACCGACTGAAGAAGGACACTTTGAGGATGTCCAGGTCGATGACGCCGCAGAGCAGATGTCCATCCTGGAGCTGCTGGACCACGTCAACGAGGGCTACATCGAGCGCGGCGAGGAGCCGTTTGCGTTCGCCTCTGACTGCCGCGAAGGTATTTGTGGTACCTGTGGTCTGCAGGTCAACGGCCGCCCCCACGGCCCGGGCCAGAACACTCCGACCTGCCAGCAGCGTCTGTTCCAATTCAAGGACGGCGACACCCTGAAGATCGAGCCGATGCGCTCCGCCGCATACCCGGTCATCAAGGACATGATCGTCGACCGCGCCGCGCTCGACCACGTCATGGAGCAGGGCGGCTACGTCTCCATCATGGGCGGTACCGCCCCGGATGCGGATACCCTCCACATCAACCACGAGACGTCTGAGTACGCCCTCGACCACGCGGCCTGCATCGGCTGTGGCGCCTGCGTTGCCGCCTGCCCGAACGGCGCAGCCCACCTGTTTACCGGCGCCAAGCTGGTTCACCTCTCCCTCATGCCGCTGGGCAAGGAAGAGCGTGGCCGTCGCGCCCGCAACATGGTCGATGACCTGGAGACCAACTTCGGTCACTGCTCTCTCTACGGCGAGTGCGCCGATGTCTGCCCGGCCGGCGTTCCGCTGACCGCAGTGAGCGCCGTCACCCGTGAGCGCGCTCGCGCGGCTCTGCGTGGCAAGGACGACTAAAAGACGCTGTACCCGTGCGAAAAGCTTTCGCGCGGGTGCTATAGTCTGTTACTGAAGTTAAAAGAAACGAGAGAAAGTGTCAGCCATGAGCGACAATCATGCAGTAGCTGATTACCTGGAGGAGACCTACCCCGACTTCTCCTACAAGATCCAGGACGGCTACATCGAGGGTTATGATCCCGTCTCCTTCGGTGCTCCGCACTCCTCCCTGCTGCGCATTTCTACGTGGATCGGCATGGGCCTTATCCTGGGCATTCTGCCCGCAGTCGGTACCGTCATCTGGGGTCTGTCCTCGGGCATGTTCTGGGGCGGTTCCTCGTCCGAGGGCAACCAGGCTCAGATCACCCTGTACGTCGGTATCGCTGCGACCATCATCGTCTCCGTCGCCGCTGTGGCGCTGGTGCACTTTGGTCGCCGCTTCTACCGCCAGTACCGTCAGGAGACCGGCCGCGTGAACTAATTCCTCACGCACGCATTCACCCCCGCTGCCCACCCCGGGCGCGGGGGTTTTATGCACCCGAGTCTCGAGATTTTCGCCACTGACAAGGCCCCTGCCCCGTGTCCCCGCGAGGGCGCGAAAGGATGACCATGACGCACCGCGCCGCCGAGCCCACCTCTACGTTCGTTCCTTCCCCGAGTAACCAGGAGGCCCGCAGCGCCGAGCTGCGCCGCTGGAAGCGTTACATGCTGCTTCTGCTCGTGCTCGCCGCCGTGGTGTTCCTCAGCTGCTCGTGGTGGCAGAACGCGGCCGGGGGCGCCCCGGGCTGGGTGGGCTACCTGCGCGCCTTCGCGGAGGCCGGCATGGTGGGTGGCCTCGCGGATTGGTTTGCGGTGACTGCGCTCTTCCGGCATCCCATGGGCCTGAAGATTCCGCATACGGCGCTCATCCCGGAAAACAAGGACAAGGTGGGCGACGCGCTGAGCGAGTTTGTCGAGGAGAACTTCCTGACGCCTGATGCATTGAGTGGCAAGATCCACGAGTGGGACGTGCCCCGCAAGGCCGCAGAATGGATCACAGGGGAGGGCAATGCCCATTACGCCTCGGAGATCATCGGTACGCGTCTGGCCTCCGTCATCCGCGACATCGATCCGCAGGATGCGGCGACGATCATCCAATCCCAGATCATCGACCGTGCCATGGAACCGGAGTGGGGACCGCCCGCCGGGCGCGTGCTGGAATCCTTCATCGCCGAAGGCAAGGCCCGTCCGCTCGAGGATGATCTCATCGCCTGGGCTCACGCCAAGATCCTCACCATGGAGGACACGGTGGTCACGACTATCGATGAACGCATGCCGGGCTGGGCCCCGCGCTTTGCTCGCAACCTCGTGGGCGAGAAGGTCTACGCGGAGCTCGTCGGCTTCGCGGACGAGGTCGTCGCGGATTCCAACCATGACGCGCGCCTGGCCATCCGGCGGAACCTCTCCAAGCTCGCGCAGGATCTCCAGTGGGACCCGCAGCTCATCGCCAAGGTCGAGGACATCAAGGCCGACGTTCTCGCCTCCGATCGCATGCAGCGCGCTCCTGAAGCCATCTGGACGTCCGTCTCCGCCACGCTCGTGGAGATGCTCGAGGACGAAACCTCGCTGCTGCGCACGAAGATCGAGACCGAGCTCGACGCGTATGGCCAGCGCCTGCTCGCGGACCCCGAAAAGATGGCGGAGCTGGGCGAGCTCGTGGACCAGGCTGCCCGCTACCTCGCTGAGAAGTTCGCGCCGGACCTTGTGAGCATTATCCCCGAGACCATCAAGAGCTGGGATGCCACGGAAGCCAGCGAGAATATCGAGCTCATGGTGGGCAAGGACCTCCAGTTCATTCGCTTGAACGGCACCCTCGTGGGTGGCTTCGCGGGCTTGGCCATCTACAGCGCGAACCAACTCTTCCTCCTTCTCACTTAAGTCATCTGGGATGGCTTCAATCGTCCCGTCTGCCCGCGTCCCGCCTACACTTGGTACTAAATACCCACAGAGAAAGGACCAGCCATGAGTGTCATGGACAACCTCAAGAAACTGTCCCAGTCTGAAACAGTCAAGGCCGCCGGTGCCTCCGTCGCGGAGGTCGCGAAGACCTTCGGCGAGAACGTCAAGGCAGATCGCGCCGCCCACCCGCAGGAGGCCACGCCGGCCGATGCCTCGCTGACGGACAAGGCCACGGCCGCAGCCAAGGAGTGGGGCGGCGTCCTCCGCCGCAGCGTCGAGGCCACCGCGGGCTCCGAGTCCGTCGCCAAGGCCAAGGACTCCCTCTCCGAGGCCGCCACGGAGGTGCGCACTACCTTCGGCACCAAGGGGGTGCAGCAGCCCAAGCCCAGCGCAGATGACAGCGTGGTCGAGGGCGAAGTAATCTCTAGTGACGATCCCGGGCAGTCCCCGTACGCTTAGACCCCTCTCGCAAAGGAAGCACTGTATGTCCTTTACTTCGGCCGTCCTCAACGGCATGAACCTGCTCTATTACGGCCTCTACGCCGCCGTGGGCATCGCCGGCCTCGTCGGCTTTGTCCTCATCCTTATGACGCGCGCAGACGCCTTTGAGGTCGGCGACCGCCAGCCCAAGGCCGTGTGGGCCGCGCTCGTGGGAGTGTCCGCCTTCGTGTTGCTCATCCCCATGCCGGGCCTGTCCATCTTCACCTGGGTCGGCGCCGTCATCGTCGGTCTGTACTGGTTTGACGTGCGCCCGCAGCTCAAGGACATCATCGGCGGCGCCAACAACGCATGGTAGCCGAGCTTTCCGATGCCGCCTGGCTCGCCGCCCGCACCTACCGCTGGGCGGCAGACGCCCAGGCGAGCTTCGCCTGGGACGCCACCGGCTACCGCGGCATCGTCGTCCCGCCCACGCATATCGCACACGCCCTGCGTGCTGGTGATGAGCGTGTAGTCGCCGTCGCAGGCTATCCCACCGGCCGCCACCACAGCCTCATTAAGGCCTCCGAAGCCCGTCTCGCCATCCAACAAGGTGCGCACGAAGCATGGGTGAGCGTCGACGACACGAACGCCGATCCCAATTCTGTCCTTGCCGATCTCATCGCGGTGCGTGAGGCCTGCCCCCGCCCCGCTGAACTCGGTCTCCTGCTCCCCGCAGAGGGAGCGCTTTCCGCAGCTCAACTCGCCGAGCTCGCCGCGACCGCGGGCTATGAGCGCGTCATCGCGGACGCCCCAGTCGACGCAGCCCTTGAGGTTGTCGCCTGGGCCGCTGACGACGATGCCGCCGTCGCCGCTCTCGGGGCTGGCGCCGCGGCGCTCGTTCGTCCTTAGGTGTTCGCAGGCGCGGTGGCCGGCGCCTCCGTCGGCGCTGCGCCGCCGAATTGCTCGCCCATCTCGTTGAGCTTGACGTTCTCGCCCGAGATATCGATCGTGATGTCGCCGGCGCCAACGTCCACGCGGTCGATGCGCATGGTATCGCCCGCAACCTGGTTCTTCAGGCCCTCGCTCAGGGCATCCGAAATCTGGTTGGTGACCTCTTCCGGCAGATCCCACGCGAGCAACTTGGAGCCGGTGGCCTCGAAGGCGAGCGCGCCGTGGCGGGCCTCCGGCTTGAGGGTGAGCGTGAACAGGCCACCAGCGAACTCGACGTCGACGACGTCTTCCGCGTCATTCGTGGTGAGGTTCGTCATGACGATATCGCCGAGCATGTCCTGGCCGGAGCGGCTCGCGATTTCATTTTGGAGCGTGACGAGCAGGTAGTCCGTGGGCAGCGTCGTGGTCGTCTGCAACGACCGCGCGACCGGATCCTGGCTCATGGTCATGCCCTCCATGTGGATCTTCGTGGCGGGCTGGCCCTCGATGGTCTTCGCTTCCTTGTCGATCGTGAGCGTTGAGGGCGTGTCCATGTTCATCTCGCTAATCTCGCCGCGAGCGAGGCCGAAGAGGAGCGGCGTCGCGCCAAAACTTACGTTGGCGCCTTCTGCGCCTTGTTCGTCGAACTGCTTCGTCATCTGTGAAGACATGAACCAGCGCAGGCCGAACTCCACGAGAAGGGCGAGCACGAGGAGAGCGACGAGCACGATGAGAACAACGCGCCAGACGCGTGCACCCACGGATTTCTTTCCAGACGAAGCAGACATGGTTAACAATGGTGCCCGTGTTACGCCCGTGGCGCAACTGCTGCCCAGTCGATGGTGAGCCAATTGTCGGAGTAACGGCGGCGCTGCGGCACAAGCGGCCAGCCTTCGGCCACGAGCTCCGCATGCGTGTGCCGCCACCGCACCCGTGGCCCGTGCGGCGCCCAGCCCGCGTTATTCGCCCATGCCTGGTCCGCTGCCGCGAGGAACTCGTGGATGGGCTCGCCCGGCACGTTGCGGTGAATGAGTACCTTGGGCAGGCGCTCCGCGACCTCAGACGGCGTCTCGAGCTCGAACGGATCCCAGTCGAGCGTGAGCGTCTGTGGTCCCTCTGCGTTCAACAGAATCCACGCGCACCGCCGCCCCAGCTCGTCGCACGTGCCCTCGACGAAGAACCCGCCGGGCGCTAGGCGCTCGATTACGGTCTCCCACGCCTCGTGGACCTGGTCCACGTCGTACTGACGCAGCACATTAAACGCTCGCACCAGCTGTGGACGATAGCCCGCGAGCTCGAATCCGCCGAGTTCAAACGTCACGCCCTCGCGCGGCGGCAACACACGCTCCGGCGAGATCTCTAGGCCTGTGACCCGCACGTCGGGGCGCACGGTGCGTAGCCACCGTGCCCATTCACATGTCGTTGTATGGGACGCGCCGTAGCCGACATCCAACGCCAAGGGGGCGGCATCGGCGGGCCCAGCAAGCTGTGCCCGGAGTAAAGACGAAATCTGTGGGTGTGCGACCATCCAGCGGTCGCACTTGCGAAGGCGATTCTGGTTGGTGGTACCGCGGGTAATGACGCCAAAAGGCCGACCCGCGCGGGCGGTGGCCCGGAGATTATGCGCGTGGTCGGCCATTCGGGGTACAGATTTTTAGAGGTTTGCTTCGATCCACTGGGAAGTGAGGTCGGCCTCGTTCTGGTAGAGCTCGCCCAGAGCCTCGGCGACCTTGGGCTCGATGGCAGCGCCCATCATCGGGATGTTGACGGAGACCTCGGAGACGTAAGAGGCGACAGTCTTATCCTCGCCTTCTGCCTTGTACGTGATATCGCCCTTGAAGTCGACCGGGGTGCCCTTGACGTCAGCGACGAAGGAGTTGGACAGCTGGTCAGCGGCGACCTCGCCGATGGTGACGGTGCGCTTGACCTTGAGAGCCTGGGACACCATGGCGCGCACGGCCTCCGGCAGGAGGGTAGTGGGCAGAACCTCGAAGAGGACGGCCTGGTTCTCGGTGAACTCGTGGACCTGGCCCGGCTCCGGCGACAGGGTAGCCACGATGTGCTCCCAGTATGCCTTGGTGGTGAAGGCCTGGTGGACCTTCTCGAGCGGCTGATTGATGATTACGGTGTTTTCGCTACGGGTTGACATGGTTTTCAGACTACCTTGGTAGGCGTGCTTGATTCATTTCTGACCCAGCGACTGTCCGCAATTGACGGCGTTTCCTTGGACGATTCTCAGACATTCGCCGATCTCACGACGCTGCGCGTGGGTGGCGCGCCGCAGGTCACGGTGGTCTGTGAGTCCGCCGCAGCCGCCGTGTCCGCCCTGCGCGAACTCGACGCAACGTCCACGCGCTACATGGTCGTGGGTGGCGGATCCAACCTGCTCGTCTCCGATGATCCGCAGGACATCGTCGTCGTGCGCCTTGCCTTCGAGGACATCGACGTCCATGTCGCCTTCGGCCTCGTGCGTGCGGATGCGGGCGCTACCTGGGACGACGTCGTCGCGATGACCGTCGACTGCGGCCTGGGCGGCATCGAGTGCCTCTCCGGTATCCCCGGCGACGCGGGCGCCGTGCCTGTCCAGAATGTCGGGGCGTATGGTGCGGAAACTTCCGACGTCCTCACGCAGATTTACCTCTATGAATCTGCCACCCGCTCCGCGGCCTGGGTTCCTGCCTCGTCTTTGGACTTGTCTTACCGCTACTCGAACCTCAAGTTCACCGGCCGCGGCGTCGTGCTCGCCATCGAGCTGCAGCTCACCACCGACGGCCTGTCCAAGCCCCTGCGCTTTGGCCAACTTACGCAGAACCCCGGCGAGCGTCGCCCCGTTGCTTCCGTGCGCGACGACGTCCTGCGCCTGCGCGCTTCGAAGGGCATGGTCCTCGACCCCGCCGACCACGACACGTGGTCCGCTGGCTCCTTCTTTACCAACCCGATCGTTTCTTCTTCTACGGCTGACGTGATTCAGTCGAAGGTGCGCGTAGCCCGCGGCGACGAGGATGCGGACCGCATGCCCCGCCACGCCGTCCCCGCAGGCTCGGACGGCGAGGAAGTAAAGCTGTCTGCAGCCTGGCTCATCGAGCGCGCCGGGTTCGCGAAGGGCTACCCGGGCTCCGGTCCCGCGACTTTGTCCACGAAGCACACGCTCGCGCTCACGAACCGCGGCGATGCGAAAGCCGCCGATATCGTGGCGTTGGCCCGCGAAATCCGGGCTGGCGTCCTCGCCGCTTTCGGTGTCGAGCTCGTGCCGGAGCCCATTTGGTTGGGTGTGTCCATCGACGAGTAGTTTTCAAGCGCTCGCAACGGCATTTCACGACAACGAAGCCTCAGATTTTTCGAAAATCTGAGGCTTCGTTGTTCTGAAATCCGGCTCGGTGTGAAGTCGTGGCGCTACGCCATGACCTCGAGCCACTCGTCCTTCTTCGCGAGGTACGCGCGGGCTGCTTCCTGCGCGCCCTCGAGGGAGTGGCTGGCACCCCAGCCACACTGGCGCTCGTTGGCGGCGGGAACTTCAGTGGCGGTGAGAATATCGTTTAGGCCGTTCTCGAGCGCCATGAGGAGCTCGTCCTGCTCCATGTTGTAGGTGATGGCGTAGAAGCCGGTCTGGCAGCCCATCGGCGCGAAGCCGATGAGCTTATCCGTGTAGTCGCGCATAAAGTTGGCCATCATGTGCTCAATGGAGTGCATCGTAGGCATCTCCAGGTGCTCCTCGTTGGGCTGGCAAAAACGCAGGTCATACTTGATGATCTCCACGTCGTCGCTGAGGCGCTCGCGCTTGGCCACGCGTACGTATGGGGCCTTGACCAGGCGGTGGTCGAGTTCGAAGGATTCCACGTTGCTCTTTGTCATGGTCTCGAGTCTATCGTTCGACTTCCGCGAATCCCGATTTAAAGTCCCAGCGCCGGGGCGATGGCCTGCGACCACGCCTTTGGCAGTTGGTGCTCGAAGAACTCATAGGAGTGCGAGCCGTAGTTCTCGCGTGCGTAGGTGATGTCCACGCCGGCGGCGCGGGCCTTGGCCACGAATTGGTCGGTCATGGGGCGCGAGACTGTCTCCGCGAGCATCTCCTGGAAGTCGTCGACGTCGTACGGATCCTTTGTCATGGGCGTGCCGTTTCCGGTGGTCACCCACACCTTGATGCCGCGCAGGCGCTCCGGGTGTGCGGACGGATCGTTGTCATCCCACGCCGGGTCATCCGGCCAGCCGAAGGCGTTGACGAGGTCGCCGCCCAAGCGCGCGGTCATGACCGTGTTAAACGCGCGGCCGATGACGGACGACGGCGCCGGATACGGGGAGAAGCCCACGGCGGCTGCGAACTTGCCATTGGACTTCGTCGCGATGTTCAACGCAGCCGAACCGGACATGGACAAGCCCGCGATGGCCGAGCGGCCATCGCCGTGGAACTCATGCTCCATGACGTAGGGCAGCTCCTGAGAGTAATACGTGATCCACTTGTTCATGCCCAATCCGGAATCGTTGCGGCGCCAGTCCGCGAACTGCGAGCCACGCCCACCCACGGCGGAGACGACGTTGACCGGTTTGTCGGCGAAGAAGTCTTCGTAGTTGGTTTGCGTGTACCACGTGGAGCCAAACTCGCCGCCCTCGGAGCCCTGCATGAGGTACACCGTGGGACGCGGGGCATCGGTGGTCGGCTTCACGTAGTAGTTGGTGATGGTGCGGTCCATCGACGGCGAGTAGACGTCGATTTCGTAGACGTTCTTCTCTACGTGGCGGGTATCGACCAGCCGTGCACCCGAGCCGTCCGTGGTCGGCGTATTCGAACCTCCAACCTGGGGCAGTACGGTAGAAGAGCCCTGCGGGAAGTGCGAAGGCTCAAATCCCGGGGCGAGTCCAGACAGGATTTCCGAAGGAGCGAAGTTCGAGGACTGCGCGAGCGCCGGAGCGGCAGTCGACGCAGCAAGGAGCGCAGCAGCGCAGGCTACGGCCGCGCGGGAGAAAGTAAGAGACATGCCACGAATGTAGCCGGTGGCGGGGTCCTTTCCTAATGGCAGCACAGCAGCCGAACCAAAGTTAACTTTAAATTCCGTCCGGAATAGGCGGAAAATCAAAGTTAACTTTAAATTGTCGGCGCCATTGGTGAAAATCTGAAGTAAACTTTAAGTCATGACTCGCGCACATGAACTTCGCACCCGCAAGGACTACCTGCAGACATTGGTGGATTGGGACGCGGATCCGGCAACTAACGGCATGGTGAGAGTAATAAGTGGTGTGCGACGTTCGGGAAAGTCGTCTCTACTGGAGCTTTATAAGCAACACGTTGGTTCCGATAAGGTCGTGTCTGTCAACTTTGAGGATTTTTCCACTCTGGGGCTTCGTGAAGCCCAGCGGTTTCACGAGGAAATGACGACACGAATTGCAGCAACGGGGGCGACGCATCTTCATGTGGATGAGGTTCAGGAGCTCGACGATTGGCCACAGGTTATTAACTCGCTGCGGCTTCACGAGAATCTCACCATCACGGTGACAGGTTCGAATGCTTCCATGTTCGTGGGCGAGGGACTTACATACCTAGCTGGGCGCTATATACAGCTGGAGATGTTTCCTCTTTCGCTTCATGAGTACTCCTCTTTCGCTCCGGAAGCTCCTTCTCAGCCTGCGGCTCGTTATGCGGAATGGATGCGGGGTACGCTGCCAGCCGCGGCGCAAGCAGGATCTGCGAAAATCCGACGGGAGATCAACAACGCCATTTTTGACTCTATTTTCGCGCGTGACATTGCACTGCGAGGTGCAATTAAAGATCCTGACATCTTCATGAGGGTTGCGAGCTTCGTATTCGATAATGTGGGATCGCAGCTGTCGTCTCACAAGATTGCCAATTACCTGACATCTGCGGGTGCAAAAACGACGCAACCAACGGTGGAGCGGTACCTCGGTCTTTTGGTCGATGCGCACATGCTCTATCGCTGTGACCGCTTTGATGTCCGTGGGAAAGCACATCTCAAAGGCGGTGCCAAGTATTATTTCGTCGACCCAGGACTGCGTGACGTGTTACTTGGAGCGAACTCGTCGAATACCGGGCACGATCTGGAAAATATGGTCTATCTCGAGCTGCTTCGCCGGGGATTCTCGGTCGCAGTAGGAAATGCGCCGCAGGGAGAAATCGACTTCGTGGTGACGCGGGATAAGGAACGCTATTATGTGCAGGTCGCGCTCACGGCCATGGATGATAAGACGCTGCATCGGGAGCTGTCTTCTTTCCGGGGCCTGCCCGCTGGCAGCCATTGCATTCTCCTCACATTCGATGCAATGCCTCTGAGCACTGGAGAGGTAGTACATCTCCATGCCGCTGATTTCCTGGACGGCGCCCCGTTGCGTTAGGCCAGCAGGTCCCTAATCGCCGCCGCATCGAGCGCCGCCCCGCCGGTCGCGGAACCGGTGGGCTCGAGGAAGGCGCTGGACAGCGCGCGCTTGGTGTCCTGGAGGGCGACGACCTTGTCCTCGATGGTGTTCGCGGAGACCAGCCGGTAGACCGTGACGGGCTGCGTCTGGCCAATGCGGTGGGCGCGGTCGATGGCCTGGGCCTCCGCCGCCGGGTTCCACCACGGGTCGGCGACGATAACGTAGTCCGCCTGTGTGAGGTTGAGGCCCACACCGCCGGCCTTCAAGCTAATGAGGAAGACCTGCGTGTTACCTTCTGTGAACGCGCGGATGGCGGTGTCGCGGTCGCGCGTGCCTCCGTCGAGGTAGGAGAAGGAGACACCCTCGGCTTCTAGCCGAGTACGAATCTCTGCGAGGTAGCTCGTGAACTGGCTAAAGATGAGCACACGGTGGTCCTCGGCCAGGATGTCGCGCAGAAGCCCGGTCATTGCGTCGAGCTTGGAGCTGGGTGCGGCGGACTCGGGTTCCACGAGCGTCGGAGAAATCGCGAGCTGGCGCAGACGGGTGAGCGCGGCGAGCACCTCGACGCGGTTGGACTCGGGATCCTCGGTGAGCAGGTGAAGCACGCGCTGGCGCTCGCGGGCCAGGTGCACGTCGTACAATTTGCGGTGCGCGGGCGCGAGCTCCACCGGCACGACCTGCTCTTGGATGGGCGGCAGGTCGAGCGCCACGTCAGCTTTGCGACGACGCAGCAGGAACGGCTCGACGCGGCGGCGCAGCTCCGCCATGCGCGTCTTGGACAGCTCCGTGTCGTTGCCTGCGATGGGCTTTTCGAAACGCTCACGGAACTGCTGGAAGCTCCCCAACAAACCGGGCGCGGCGAGGGAGAACTGGCTCCATGCGTCTTTGAGCGAGTTCTCAATCGGGGTCCCCGTCACCGCGTAGAGCACCGGCGCCTGCAGGTCGCGCACCGCTGCGTAGATCTTGGATGTCGGGTTCTTCACGTTCTGTGCCTCGTCGAGCACCACGCCCGCCACGCCCAACGCCTGGTACTCGGATGCCTCGAGACGCAGAAGCGTATACGAGGTGACGAGCACATCCGCCGACTCCGCCAGAGATTCCAGAGAATCTTGGCGTCGTTTCGACGTCGCGTCCACCACCGCCACCCGCAGTGACGGCGCGAATTTCGCGGCCTCGGCCTTCCAGTTGGAAACCACAGACGTCGGCGCCACGACCAACCAGGGACCGGCGCCAGAATCGAGGATCATCGACAAAATCTGGATGGTCTTGCCCAAGCCCATGTCGTCAGCCAACACACCGCCGAATCCACGCCGCCGCAGGCTTGCCAGCCAGCGGAAACCGTCTTCCTGGTACGGGCGCAGCGTCGCGTCCAACGCAGCCGGCACGTCGAACGAGGGCAGCTCCGTGTGCGCCGCTGCCACGACCTTGTCGAGCCACGCGCGCTCATCGACCTGGAGCGCGTCGAGCTCGCCTAGCTGGTCCCACCAGTCCACGCGCGTCTTCGGCACGCGGACGGCGCTGCGGCGGGCATCGGAAAGCCCCTGCGCCTCCTCGAGGAGCTGGGCAAACTTATCGAATTGTGGCGAGTCGAGGTGCGCGTAGTGCCCGTTTACGATGAGGATGCGCGCCTGCGAGCGCAGCGCCCGAATGACCTCCGCGAGCGGCACGCCCTGGCCGTCGACACGGACTTCCATCGACAAGTCGAGCCAGTCCTTGTCCTGCCCCTCGAGCCCCGCGTGGAGCTCGATGGACTCGGCCGCCTCCAGTCCAAGGAGCTCCCGCGCGCCGGGCGATAACCGCGCGTCGACGCCCGCGGCTTCCAGCTGCGGCAGCGTCTCATGCAGGAATTCCATGAGCTCCGCGCCGATCATCTCGCGATCCGTGAGGTCGAAGCCCTCCAGGCCCGCCAGCAGCTCGCTTTCCGATTCCCCGTTGCGCGTCGGGTCCGCGTCCGTCCCCAGCGCGTACGTGCGCCCATCGGAGTAGGCGAAGCAGAACTCGACGGCCCCGCGCAACAGATGGGCCGTGGCCGTGACAAACGCCCGCACCACGGGCGGTGCCGGTGGCGTGGGCACAAACGACTCGTCCGGACTGCTCCACCCGGTTGCACGCAGTCGCGGCAGGAACTTCTCTTCGAATTCGGCGCGGCCCTCCGGCGGCACCGTGATGGGGCGGCGGGCTTCCCGCAGGCGCTGCCATTCCACTGGTGCGCGGTGCCGGAAGCGTCCCAGGTTCAGATACCCGTCATCATCGAACCATGCCGCACCGCGCGCCTCATATCCCAGAATGAGTGGGGGATGGTCGCCGGACTCTACGATCGCGGCGTGCATGCGCAGCCCCTCATCATTTTCGGTGACGTGCACGGTTGGGGTGAGCGGATCTTCATGGAGGATGACGAGCCCTCCGTCTGCCGTGGCGAGCTCGATGCCGTGCCCCTGGGCTTCGTCCAGAAGCGCAAAGAACTCGGGATTGCGGAGACTACGCAATGACTGAGGCTGGCTATGAACGTCGTAAGAACCGGCCTCGGAAAGAATTTCAATGAGCCTGTCGCGGTCGCGTTCTGCCACCGGATGACCGGTGCCGTTCTCCAGCTTGGCCAGCGTCATGTCAGAGCTCACCCACCCGCGTCCGTTTTTACGCGGTCGGCCGCCGGTGACGCTGAGGTTGCGCAGCACCGCATGATCCCCCACAACGTCAAAGTCGGTCTCGAAGACCACCGCGACTGGCGTGGCGGCCGAGGACTCTGCGGATTCCACAGGCAGGTATTCCTCTAACAATTCCTGCCACGTCGGCTCGCGTCGTACAGGCCGGCGGCGCCGTCCCCACCCCAGTACCTCGCTGAGCACCTCCCGTGTTTCGCGGAAGCTGTCCGTGTGCTCCACAAGGTGGTCAACAAACGCGCCGAACGCGCCCAACGGCTCGCGCTTGTCTATCCCGCGATAGTCACGGTGGTGCTTGAGTGCCAGCGCCACCGCGTGCTTGCACCGCTCGCCATATGGGCACGCGCACCACGAGTTAAATGCCGCGACCACCCCGTCGGTGCCCAGCGTGTAGTCGACCGTGACGAAGTACTCGTCCCCACGCGACCCGGTGCAGTAGCCCGACACCTTGGCGCCCTCGCCCCGGGCAGCCTCGACGGACTCGATGCGCGCGGCATCCTGCGTGGCCAGCGCTACCCCGCGCTGGACGACCCGCGGGTCTACGAAGCTATTGAGTGTCTCTGTCCTCACACCGCACATGCTACGGGAGGGTGCCGACACGAGGTCGCTGACGGCGAAAGCGCTGCTAATTCATGGGGCGAGCGATTTGCCTATCTAACGCCAGAGAGAGCTGCGGGTTGCTCAGAATGCACCACCAGCCTGCGGCATAACTGCTCATCATGCCGGCAGTGCTCCAGCGGTCCCGCGAGCTGCTGGGTGCCGAATCCATGCAGCGGATGAGCTGCTCCTCGGCGGGACTCGTGGGATGAATGACCCGATAGCCGGCATTGATATTGATAAACATGGACGCGCCCGCATAGGAGTCGATGACCTCGGTGAGGCTTGTCGAGGACAGTGCAGGCAGCGGTGCAGCTTCTTGAGCGGACGCCGTGGTCGGGGCGAGCGCCGCGAGGGCAAGGAATGAGGCAGCGGCGGCCTGGGCGAGCCGTGCCGAGCAAGTGAGAGCGGACATTCTCTCATCGTACTGGCACCCTTGCTGCGGCGTTGTGGGATTCGAAAGAGGACCTTCAACTGCGTATACGTTACGTGTGCTGCGACGAATTCGAGCATTCCGCATGCGCCGTCAGCGCTGCCGATGCCCCCTCGCGTGCCGCCGCCCGAATCGCGCCGGGCATCGTGCGTACTCCACTCATGAAGGGCCTTGCTGAGGAACTCGCAGAAAACGCTGGCAAGCCTGCCGAGTGGGGCTGGGAGCAGTTCACCAAGGACATCTCCTTGGGGCGCCTTTCCGAATCCGAGGATGTCGCCAAGATCATCGGCTTCCTCGCTGGTTCCGACTCTGACTACATCACCGGCCAGACCATCATCGTCGACGGCGGCATGGTCTTCCACTAAACCGCAGTCTCACTAAACCACAGGTCAACGCGCCGCGAGCGCACCGTCAGAAAAACTGACGGTGCGACTCTGAAACCGGCTGGCACCCGAAAGGTCACCAGCCGGGTTCTTTATGCGCGCATTCTGTACACCGATGGTGTAGGCTCACACGCAGCACTAATAGCCCGAAAGAAGAACAAGAAAGCATAAAGGAGGCGAACCGCGATGATGACCTATAACAATCAGCCGCTAGGACGCTTCTTTAAGCAACTCTTCTAACAGGCTGACTTGACCATTTCCCGGGAAAGCGGCCCTGCTTATCCCGGACGTTGGTGCCAGCCGCGCGACCCGCGCGCACTTATAAGTCAGCCGCCCAAGCAGGCCCTTTCTCACGAACTGCGTTACGCAAACGCAGAGAAAGGCTCTCTTATGCGCCTGCACAACTTCGCCTCCATTGTTGAAGACAAGACGGTGGCGCAGGCACAACTCGTCGCTGACCTGCCCTTCGTCTACCCACACGTGGCGCTCATGCCTGATGCCCACTTTGGCAAGGGCTCCTCGGTCGGCACCGTCTTCGGCACGCTGCGCGCCGTCATCCCAGCGGCCGTCGGCGTGGACATCGGCTGCGGCATGATTGCCGTGCGGACCCACCTCACGCACGCGGATATCCAGGACTTCGCTCTCGAGGACCTGCGCACCGCGGTCGAAGACTCCATTCCGCTCTCGCCCGGAAACTACAACGGTTGGATCATGGACCCGCGCACCGAGGCCCGAACCCGCGAGCTCGCGCAGCTGGCCCAGGACACCGGCGTGGATCTCGGCCACTCCAAAAACTGGCGCCAGCAGTTGGGCAGCCTGGGCGGTGGCAACCACTTCATCGAGCTCTGCCTCGACGAAGCGGACCGCGTCTGGCTGTTCCTACACTCCGGCTCGCGCGGCGTGGGTAACAAGATTGCCCAGAAGCACATCAAGGCCGCGCAGCGCCACTGCGAGAAGCACTGGATCCAGCTCGCGGACAAGGACCTGGCCTACCTCGTCGAGGGCACGCCCGAGTTCGACTCCTACATTGCGGATCTCCACTGGGCACAGCACTTTGCGCTGCTCAACCGCGATGAGATGATGGACCGCTTCCTCGACTGCGTCGCCACCTGGTCCGGCGCGGACCGGGAGACGCTTGAACTCGAGCGCATCAACTGCCACCACAACTACACCCAGCGCGAGAACCACTACGGCAAAAACGTGTGGCTCACGCGCAAGGGCGCCATCAAGGCGGATGAGGGCGACCGCGGTCTCATCCCCGGCTCGATGGGCACGGCCAGCTACGTCGTAGAAGGCAAGGGCTACGCGCCGGGCCTCAAGTCTGCGCCGCACGGCGCAGGTCGCGTAATGTCGCGCACTCAGGCCAAGGCCCGCTTCACCGAGGCAGACCTTGCCGCACGCATGGAAGGCATCGTCTACCGTCCCGGCGCCGAGTTCGTCGATGAGATTCCGGACGCCTACAAGGACATCGACCGCGTGATGGCCGATGCCGCCCAGCTCGTCGAGGTCAAGCACACCCTGCGCCAGATCCTCAACGTCAAGGGCACCTAACCTGCGCCATGATGGGACCGTCACGTTTAGTGACGGTCCCTTGTGAGCTTTCCGATGGCCCCTCTTGCAGCGTCGCATTACAGCTGACTCATCTCATGCGCTCGACGCATTGGGGATAAGACTTATCCCGGTAGATCGATATCTTAGTTCACCGGGATAGCTGTTATCCCGGTGGACTGCGAGCGCAATGCGCCAGATAACTCTTATCGTGAGTCACTGTTTTGTTAAAGACGCTTGATACGGTCCTTTGCTTCGTATGACACTCGGCCGCTGGATGAGTGGAAAAGATTAACGGAGTTGAGAAGCAAAAGTTGGTCGAGCGTTAGCTGAAACGTAGTGGCCGATTCGATGGCGGCTACACAAAGCTCAGGCCCGCTTCCCTTTTCAGGAAGCGGGCCTGAGCTCTATCTACTACTGGCTGGTCTAGTCAGCCAGTTAGCTAACGCCAGTTAGCTAACGATTACGCACTCGGGAACTCCCCGTGTGCGCCCAGGCGCGCATCGGCGTCGAGGAGCATGGAGATTTCCGCGGCCTTGTCGGCGTCGACGAGGCCGTAGCCGTCGATCATCACCTTGGCGTCGGCGTGCGGCAGGCGGCGGCCGTCGATGACCTCGAAGAGCGGCGCGCGGCCGAGCATGCCGGCCTCGAAGTGCGCGTGGCCTGCGGCCAGGCGTGCCTCGGCGCGCTCGCGCCAGGCGGCGGCATCGGCAGCACCGCGCTGCTGCTTGATGGCCTCTTCGAACACGCCCGGGTGGGCGTAGACAATGAGGGCACCGACGTGGCCGAAGCCCAGCGAGGTGAGTGCCGCGGCCTTGACCGGGCGGCCAGCGGCCCCCAGGTCGAGCGGGGAGCGCAGCCACACGAGGTTCTTCGCCTTCGGCGCGATAAGCGGATCGACGCAGTCCAGGGACACGTTCGCGGGAACGCGGCCGGTGCGGAAGACGTCGATGAGACCGCCGGTCTGGAAGAGCGCGGCACCCGCCTTGGAGTGACCCGTGAGCGTCTTCTGGGAGATGACGAACATCGGCTCATCCGCGTCGCGGCCCACGGCCGGCCACAGGATGGAGTGCAGCTCGGATTCGTTCGGGTCGTTGGCGTTGGTGGAGGTGTCGTGCTTGGACAGGACCGTCACGTCGTTCGGGGTCAGGCCCAGGCCGCGCAGACCCTTGGCCAGCGGGGAGTTCTCGCGGCCACGACCGGCGCCCAGGGCGCCGAGGCCCGGAGCCGGAATGGAGGTGTGGGCGCCGTCGCCGTAGGAAGCGGCGTGGGCGACCACGGCGAGGACCGGAAGGCCCAGGTCCGCGGCGAGCGAGCCACGCACCATGAGAACGGTGCCGCCGCCCTCGCCCTCGAGGAAGCCGCCGCGGCGACGGTCGTTGGCGCGGGAGATGAAGCGGTCATCGATGCCCTTGGCGGTCATCGTGGCCGTTTCTGCGGTGGCGTTCATGTCACCGAAGCCCTGGAGGGATTCGACCTGGACGTCATCGATACCGCCAGCGACCACGAGGTCGGCCTTGCCCAGCGTGATCTTGTCCACGGCCTCCTCGATGGAGACGGCCGCGGTGGCACAGGCACCGATGGGATGAATCATCGAGCCGTAGCCGCCAACGAGGGACTGCATGGTGTGCGCCGCGATGACGTTCGGCAGGGCTTCCTGCAGGATGTCGGACGGACGCTCCTCGCCGAGGAAGCGGGCCACGAAGACCTTGTGGAGGGACTCCATGCCGCCAATTCCGGTGCCCTGCGTCGTGGCAATCTGGCCCGGGTGGATGGATTGGAGCAGCTCCGCGGGTGAGAAGCCCGCCTGCGTGAACGCGTCGACGGCGGTGACGAGGTTCCACACCGCCATGCGGTCGAGCGCGTCGAGCATGTGGTCTGGGATGCCCCACTGAGAAGCGTCGAAGTCGTCCGGTATCTGGGCCGCGACCGTGCGGGTGAGCGTGGCCTTGCGCGGGACCTTGGCGGTCGCACCCTTCAAGCGGGTGACCTCCCACTCGCCGTCGGCCTCGCGGATCTGGGTGAACTCCGGATCCGCCTCGGCGATGTCGTTGGCCTCGGCCTCGGTGGCGACGGTGAATGTGATGTCACGGTCAAGGAAGACCGTGGTGAGGTCGATAGAACCCTGGTCAACGAGGTGGTACTTGTCCGTCAGGGTGCGCACGCCGGCACGGGCGACGACCTCGTCGCGGAAGCGGTCGTAAATCTCTTCCTCGGCGATCTCGGTGCCCTCGGCGTCGAACCAGCCCGGGTGCGGATCCTCGGCCCAGTGGACCAGACCCGTCATCCATGCCAGCTCCAGCACGCCCGCGGCGGTGAGCTCGGCGGAGCCGTCGCGCTGCATGCCAAACTCGGCCTCGAAACGGGTACGGCCGGAGCCCCAGGAGCTCACCTCACCGATACCAGCGATGACGACCATGTCGTCCAGGTCGGTGCTGATGCTGCCGATGCCCTCAAGGCCGCCCGGCTGCACCGGGCTCACCGTGTTGGGCAGGGCCTTAATGACTGGCGTTTCCTCAACCTCCGGCTCGGCGGCCGGAGCCTCAGCCTGGGCCGCGAGCTCCTTGAGGGACACGCCCTCGAGGCCACCGGTGAGGTCGGCTTCGAGCGGGCGCTCGCAAGCTCGCGCCCGGTTTTCAACGGATGCGAGACCCATAATCTCGGAGGAGATTTCCTCCGGCGACCACACGTGGATGCCGGCCTTCTCGGCCGCAGGCACAAGGCCGTCGTTGCCGCCCATGAGGTGCGTGCCCGCGACCCAGCCGATCTTGGCTTGGGCCAGGGTGACGCCAGCGGGCCAACCGGCTTCGGCGTGCCACTTGGCGAGGATGGCGTCGAGCGCGGCCTTGACCTCGCCGTACGCGCCGTCGCCGCCGAACATACCGCGGTTCGGGGAACCCGGCAGCACGATGTGGGTGCGCGCCGCTCCTCCGTCGCGGCGCGACAACTCGGAGAGACCTGCAATGGTGCGCTCGACGGACCAGAGAAGCAGGCGTGCCTGCTGCTCGGTGGACGCACCGGCGTCGGCCAGCGAGCCGGAGACAGACGGTGCGGCGAACGGGAAGGCGAGCGTCGGTGTGAGCGCGGGTTTGAGGATCTTCACCTCGTTGCCCACGGATTCGCGTTGTTCGTTGCCGATCCACTCGATGAGCGCGTCGATGTCGCGGTAGCTCGAGAGGTTGGCCGGAACGAGCCAGAGCGCGGAGCCCGCGGCTCCGTGCGCGGCGTAAAGCTTGCGCGCGAATTCCTTGCGGGCCTGGGAGACGCGAGACGCCGTCATGATGACGGTGGCGCCGCCCTCGAGCAGGCGCTCGACAAGTGCGGTGGCAATCGAGCCCGGCGCCGCGCCGGTGACGAGCGCGACCTCGCCGGCGAATTCGCCCTCGAACTTCGTTTCCGCCTCCTTCGCGATGGCCTTGAGATCGCCCTGGCCGCCGTTGGCCGCCCACCAAGTGGCCTGGGCCGCAATGGTGGCGCCGGTGCCACGGAAGTAGCGCGCCGGGGTGTCGACCTCGCCCAGTGCCACGCGGGTGAGCTGCTCACGCGCGATAGCCCAGGCGTCATCGAAGAGGACGGCCTTGTCCGCGTCGAAGGACGGGGTCACGGACTTGACCCAGCCGGATCCGAGCTCGGCCTCGACGGTGTCGATGACCGTGGTGTCCGGAGCCTCGAAGGCCTCCGGCTCGTCCATGAGACCCAGCTGCGTGAGGACTTGGCGTGCGGCCGTGGCGAGCACGCCGTTTTCGCCGGTGACGGTATCCGCGTAGGCGTCGAGCGCGGCGGAATCGACCACGCCGCCAGCAGCGGAACCGCCGGAGGTGAGCGAAACGCTCACGCCGTTATTCGACGCGACCGCGTGGATGGCGGCGTCGACGAGGTCGTTGGCAGCGGACTTGGAGGTCGCCGCAGACGGAACGGTGCCCAGTGAGCCGCCGCGCACGGAGTCTTCCTCGCGGGAGCCGAGGAGAATCTCAGCCTCGACGTGGGCGGTCCAGGAGGCCGGCAGACCCCACGCGCCGGTGACGCGCTCGCCGACGAAGGCGGGCTTGAGGCCAGCGGCGCCGAGAATCTGGCGCAGGCGTCCCTGCACGGCCTCGCCCAGGACGGAACCGAACGGGGCGTAGCCCGGGGCGGCGGCGGTGACCTTCTCGCGCAGGGATTTCACGTCTGCGTCGGCGGCGCCGTCGATGGCCGGCACGCCCAGCTCCGCAGACATGTCCATGAGCAGCTGGTTACGACGCGAGGACACGCCGTTGGTGAGCTCCTCGATGGTGTCTGAGTTGGTGATCTGGTCGACGCGAATCTTGTTCTGGAACGCGAAGAGCACGTCGATGGCCTGTGCCGGGCCGAAGGGCAGCTCCGGCGCGTCGGCGGCGGAGCCGCCGGCGGAAGGAGCGGGAGCCGGCGCAGCAGCCTGGGGCTCAGGGGCGGCGGGCTCGGGCTCAGCCGAGGGGGCATCGGAAAGCTCAGGCTCCGGGGCCTCCTCGACCCGGGCGGCCTGGACGTCCTGCAGCATGACCTGGTCCTGGTCGCGCTCGACGTTGAAGACGGGCACGTCGACTCCGGCGACGGCCATGGAGCGCTTCGCCATGGTGGCCAGCGTCGGGGAGGCAGCGAGGCCGACCTCGACGATCTGCTCGACGTGGTCGAAGAGGAAGTCCTGCGTCTCGATCCAGCGGACCGGGGAAGCGAACTGCCAAGACAGCAACTCGATGACGAGGAGACGGGCGAGTTTTTGCTCGTCCATGTCCTCGACCTTGAGGCCGTCGAGCTTGCCGGACGGGGCGAGCGGCGCGACCGCGTCGACGAAGTCCTGGGTGAGTTCGAACGGACGGGCCACAAGGTTCGGGATGTAGCGGCCCACGAGCTTCGACAGATCGAATTCCTGCGGGAGCAGCTCGTCGAGCTTCTGAGCGAAGGCCGGAACACCGTCGCGCAGGACGCGGGAGTGGAACGGGACGTCGATGCCCGGGACCATGACGGCGGCGCGCGGCGTGATGGCATTTGCGCGGCGGACCAACTCCTTGAGACCGGCCTTGGTGCCGGCCACAGAGTACTGCTGACCCTTGATGTTGTAGTTGACGATTTCGAGGAATTCGCCGGTCTCTTCGCTGAGCGCGTTGACCCAGGCGTCGACCTCGTCGCCGGAAATGCCCACCATGTTGGGGCGCAGCGCTGCCATGGCGTAGTTGGAGTTACCCTCCGCGTCGCGCTCGACGAGAGAGCCCATGGCGGAGCCGCGGGAGTAGACGATGTCGATAACCCCCTCGAGCTCAAAGATGTTCGCGAGCGAAGCCAAGGCGGTGTACTCGCCGAGGGAGTGGCCGGCGTAGAAACTGGTTGGAGCCAGCGCGTCGTTCTCGCGCAGGCGCTCGGTCTGGGCGTAGGCGACGACGGCGAGGGCCACCTGCGTGAACTGGGTGAGGTGCAACACGCCGTTCGGGTGGCGGAACTCGACGCCCTTGACTTTGACGGTCGTGGGGTTCTCGTCGATGATGCGCTGGATGCTGAAGCCAAGGTTGTCGCGGGTGTGACGGTCCGCGCGACGCCAGATTTCGCGGGCGGCCGGGGACGCGTCGCGGTCGCCGCGACCCATGCCGACGGCCTGGATGCCCTGGCCCGGGTAGACGTAAGCGGTCTTCGGTGCTGCGAGCAGCGCCTGGCCGCGAGAGACGACTTCGCCGCCGATGCGGCAGGTGACCTCGAGCGCGGCGTGGATGCCCTTGCGGCCCACGCGCTCGACGGTGATTTCGACCTCGTCATCGAGCTGGACCATGCCGTACATGGAGTAGGTCCAGCCCACGACCTCGCCGTGGCGCGCGGCGAGGTGCTGCGCGGTGGCCGACAGCCACATGCCGTGGACGAGCGGCGCCTGCAGGTTGACCAGCTGCGCCGCGTTGTAGGAGGTGTGAATGGGGTTGTAGTCGCCGGAGACCAGCGCGAACGGAGTCATGTCGTGCGGCGCGGTGACGGTCTCACGATCCACGAAGGAGCGCGGCGTGGACACCACTGCTCGCGCGGCGTACGCCGCGCCGCCGCCCCACTCCGGAGCCGGGACCGGCATCGCGGTGCCAGTGGCGCGGCCGCGGATGGCGAAGCGCTGCATCTGCGTAGCGACGACGTCCTGGGTGTCATGGTCGCGCAGTTCGAGTTCGACGGTGACGATACGGCCGGAGACGGACTCGTCGATGGCGGTGCACTTGGAGGTGACGTCGATGGTGCGACCATCCGCTAATTCGTCAAGCGGCAGCTTGACGTCGACGACGTGGTCGAGGTGCACCGCGTTGAGCAGGCCCTCGATGACCGGGTAGCCATCGGCGAGCTGGCCGGAGCCGAGCGCGGTGTAAATGGCGGGCCAGCATGGGCCGACCAACACATCCGGCGTTCCTACCGGGGACTCGCCGTCGAGAGCGGCGCCAGTGACGTTGGTGTGGGCCTGCAGCAGGGAAGCCGGCAGGGTGAAAGAGTAGTGCGCGACGCCGAAGGGAGCGTCCTCTGAAACAGAGCCTTCTTCGATGACCGGCATCTTCTCAATGGCGTCGCCCTGTTCGGCGGTGGAGCCGACACCAGCGAGACCCTCGAGGAGCTCGAAGACGGCCTTGGGCAGGCGCTCGTCGGAGACGACCGGGGAACCGCCGGTGGACACGTCCGCCGGGAGGTCGAGCGGTACGGAGACGTGTTCGACGTAGAACGGACGATCGTCGGGCTTCAGGTCGTCCCAGTAGGAGTCCGCGTTGATACGGATTTCCCAGTTGCCGTTCTCGTCCTGAATGAGGTCAAAGGCGTCGTTGTCCATTTCGTAGGCTGGGTTGGCCATGAGGTGGCCGTGCCACTGGATGGTCGGCGCATGGAGGATGTAGTCCTCGGCGGTCTTAGCGGCGTGGAGACGAGCGAAGATCTCTTCCGGTTTGTGTTCGGACGAACGCAGTTCGTCCGTGGCAGCCTTTTCGAAGCGACCGAGCAGGTCAGCGACCGGCTCGTTCTTCTTCGTGATGCCGGCCACGGCGACGGGCCCCGGGATGATGCGGACCTGGTCCGCGGTGTAGCGCTCGTCCTGGGCCTGCCACAGGGTGTCCTTGCCGAACCAGACCTTGAGGTCGCCATCGATGGCGGGGACCCACGGCATGGGTTTTACGTGCTTGTAGTGCAGCGAAATCCACCATGCGGCGTCGCGCGGGGAGACTGTCGTCTCGAAAGCGGACGGGTACGCCGCGAGTAGCTTTGCCGCGGCGGCCGGGGCATCCGCGATCTCCTCGATGGAAGGGAAGAGGGTCTCAATCTCGCCGTGGTCGGCGTCGTTGAGGCGGGCCTCGATGCGGTGAAGAAGGTCGAAGAAGCGGTCGTCCCACGTCGGGTCGACGAAGGGGTGCGCCAGCTCGACGAAGCGGTTCAGCCACTGCGCATACGTCATGGTCTCGACGTCGCCGAAGTAGGGCTTGGACGTCTTGTTCAGCGCCGCGATGATGTCGTCGCGACGGGCGTCGTACTCTTCGAGCGGCAGAGACGTGATGAGACGCGATGCCGCGGCGAAGAAGTTGTCCAGGTCGTGGATGTCCGCGAGCAGGTGGGATTGGGAGGAAGCCACACCGTGAGTGCCGGTGCCGCGGCCAACCCAGCCGCCGTTCGTGTCGTAGCCAATGCCCGGGGTGTTGACGAGGAGTTCCTTGACGGAGTCCGTGGCCTTGGCCTCCTTGGTGGCCATGGCGACGGTGCCGATGAAGACGGCATCGACAGGCATGGCGGGCACATCATATTGGGAAGCCCAGGAGCCGGTGAGGTAGGTCGCGGCGCGCTCCGGGGAGTAGATGCCGCCGCCCACGGCGAGGTAGACGTTGGGGTGCAGGCGGACCTCGGCGTAGGTCTCGAGCAGCATGTCGTCGAGGTTGACCCACGAGTGGTGGCCGCCAGCGTGGCCGTCCTCGACCTGGATGATGATCTGATCCTCCGGGTTCGCGGCGGCGATCTTGAGCACGTCGCGAATCTGCTTCGCGGTGCCCGGCTTGAAAGAGATGAAGGGGAAGCCGTCCTCGTGTAGCTGTGCGAGGAGCTCGGTGGCCTCGTCGACCTCCGGGATACCGGCGGACACACACACGCCGTTGAACGGAGCGCCGGCCGCGCGGGCCTTGGGCACGATGCGGGTCTGGCCGAACTGCAGGTTCCACAGGAAGCGGTCGAAGAACATGGTGTTGAACTGGGCGGTGCGGCCCGGCTTGAGTCTCGACTCCATGACTTCACGGTGCTTGGTGAAGACCTCGTCGGAGTACATGCCGCCACCGGCCATCTCCGTCCAGTAACCGGCGTTGGCGGCCGCGGCGACGATCTCGCCGTCGGCAGAGGTCGGCGTCATGCCGCCAAGCATGATGGGGGACAGGCCCGTGAGATCCGAGAAACGGGTCTGCGTATACTCCTGGCCGTCCGGCAGGCGGACGAGGCGGGGAGCGAAGTCGTCGTAGTTCACCGCTTCCGGCAGGGAGTTGCCCGGCGTGGCCAGCGCGTCACGCTGCGCAGGGGACGCAACCTCGACGACGGCGGCGCCGGAGCCGGCGATAAGGGGAGTGGTGAGGCGAGTGAGGGAGGGATCCAGGGAGAGGAAGTAATCCGCGTCGAGGGCGCGGACCTGTGCGGGCCAATCGTGCGGCTCGACGAGGATGGCGCGGGCCAGCGCATGGTCATTGATGCCGCAGTTCTTCGCCCACTCTTCGGTGAGCTTGGCCGCGTCACGCAGGCAGGTGTGGTGGAAGGGCAGTGCTACCGGCAGCTCGTTGAAGGTCGCGACGAGTTCGTCGCCACCCACCGGACGCTCTTCCAAGTTGTCGTTGAAGGCCTGGGCGGCGGCCTCGAGCGCGGACTGCGTTGCTTGGAGGTCCTCCGGCGCGCCAGCGAGCACGAACGCGCGGCGGCCATTGATGACGGCGATGGCGGCATCGCCCGCGATATTGGCTTCGATGAATTCGCGGGACAGGCCCCGCACAGCCAGCATGTGCGAGCGTGCGTCCGAGCCGCCATGGCTTGCCGATGCCGCCGTCCCCATCAGGATGGCAAGAGTCAGGGCTTCCTGCGGATCCTTGAGCGCGAGCACGCCGAGGGAGCCCTGGGAGTGGCCGGCGGCGAGTTCTGGCTTGAGTCCCAGCTGCTCGAGGTGCTCGATGGCTGCAATCTGGCCGAGGACGATGCCGGGAATGGAGTACGCCGGGAAGACGTCCACCGGCTTGACCGTTGCGTCGCCAGCGAGGAGCTCCTCTAGGCGATCGAAAACGCCCGGGCAGGTCGAGGCGATCTGGCGGGCGATGGGAGCGGCGGTGGCGCGGGCGGCAGTGAGAAGCTCGCGCAAGCGCGTGGCAACGTGCGGGGCCGTGGTGGCCTGGGCAAGCGACGCCTGCCATGCGGAACCCTGGCCTGCGAAGAGGAGGGCGGGGCGCTGCATGGAGTTGAGCGGTGTCAACGACGAAAGCGGCATGTAAGGAAACCTCTGTGATTCTCGGGGATCGTGCGCGATAAAAGGATTGTTAGCAACAACAAACAAATCGCAATTACGCTACCGTAGCCTACTGCTCCGTAACTTTCTAGCTATGACGGCCCAAAACGTGAGGTTTTACTCAACTTTCAGGAAATCTTTAGAAACTTAGTTGTCGTGTGCGCAACCCGACCATGAGGGGTAGACTTAAGGATTCAAGTTAGAAACTGCGCATTTGTGCAGGTTAAAAGTGCTGAAAGGCTTTAGAAATATGGCAAAGATTGGCATCATCCTGGGGTCCATCCGCGAAGGCCGCTCCGGCGAGGCCATCGCGAACTGGGTCAAGGAGATCGCTGACAAGCGCGAGTCCGGCGTCGAGTACGAGCTGCTCGACCTCAAGTCCTTCAACGTCCCGCTGCTCGAGTCCGCCATCGTCCCGGGCATGGCCAACGGTCAGTACGATAACGCCAACGTTCAGGCTTGGGCCGACGCCATCACGTCCTGCGACGGCTTCATCTTCGTCACCCCGGAATACAACCACTCCGTGCCGGGCCCGTTCAAGAACGCCTTCGACTCCATCGCTGAGTGGCAGGGCAAGACCGTCGCCTTCATCGGCTACGGCTTCTCCGGTGGCGTCCGTGCCGTCGAGGCATGGCGCCTAGCCGTCGCGAACTTCTCCATGCACCAGATTCGTGCCCAGGTTGAGGTCAACCTCATCACCGACATGACCGACGGCGAGTTCACCCCGGCCGACTTCAAGTCGGGCCTCGTGGACGGCGTCCTCGCTGAGGTTGAGGCTGCAGTCAAGTAAGCGCCTCCGCTCACCTCTGCATAACCCACCCGTAACTCCCGAAATCTGTCAGATTCTCTGAGTTGTGGGTGGGTTCTGCTGATCCTGGGCACCGTCACTTTTTCTAACGCCCCTGACTCAGTCCTGGGCTGTGACACCTTTGCTCCGGGGCCGTCCGCGAGCTGAAGGCTAGCCCCTCAATGTCGCGCCCAAACCCCACCACAACTCTGGAATCCTGTACACAATTCCGAATTGTGGGTGGGGTTTGGGCGCCGTCAGTTTTCTGACGGTCTTATTTGGGCGGAATCACAGAAAGCGCTCCGCGACGGATCGGCGCCTCAGCTTGCCGAGGGCATCGCGGCCGAGATCGTCGACGCGCACAAAAGATCGCGGCACCTTGTAGCGGGCGAGCATGCTGTGGCACCACGCGCGCAACTCGTCATTGGTGGGCGCGGAATGTGCACCGTCATTTTTAATGACGATGCATGCGACGACGTCTTCGGACCCATCCTCGCGTGCGCGGCCGAGGACGGCGGCATCGGAAAGCGCGGGATGCGCGGTGAGGACGTTCTCGACCTCGGCGGGGTAGACGTTGAACCCGCCGGTAATGATGGTCTCCTTGAGTCGCGCGTGGAGAGTGAGGAAGCCGTCCGCGTCCTGCGTGGCGACGTCGCCCGTGCGTAGCCAGCCGTCCTCGAACGCGGCGCGCGTGGCTTCCTCGTTGTGGAGGTAGCCC
The DNA here is from genome assembly GCF_001563605.1 of Corynebacterium sp. CMW7794. Taxonomy (NCBI): domain Bacteria; kingdom Bacillati; phylum Actinomycetota; class Actinomycetes; order Mycobacteriales; family Corynebacteriaceae; genus Corynebacterium; species Corynebacterium sp. CMW7794. The sequence continues at coordinate 125,399 of NZ_KQ961714.1, read as the reverse complement.
GCGAAGACCTGGGGCCCGCGGACGAGGAGTTCGCCGGACTCCGGAGAGATGCGGACCTCGGTATCGGGCATCGGAAGGCCAATGCATCCGGCGCGACGGTGTTCATTGAGGGGATTGCAGGCGACGACGGGTGCGGCCTCGGTGAGCCCGTAGCCTTCGACGAGGATGCCGCCGGTGAGTTCTTCCCATTCGGCGACGGTCGCGGCGGGCAGCGTGGCGGCGCCGGAGATGGCCTGCTTAATGCCGTGTGCCTGCGGCGCCGCGCTAATGACGCGCTGATAGATGGTCGGCACGGCGGGCATCCACGTGGGTGGGTGTGCAGATAGCGCGGAGAGAATGAACTCCATCCGTGGCGCGGGCAACAAGGTGATTGTCGCGCCGGAGAGGATTCCGACGGTGAGTGACATGGTGAGGCCGTAGGAATGGAAGAGCGGCAGGACGGCCAGCGCCTGTGGGTGCTCCTCGGGCAGGCGCCACGCCGCCATCTGGAGGGCATTGGCCGCGAGGTTGCCGTGCGTGAGCATGGCGCCCTTGGGCGTGCCTGTCGTGCCCGAGGTATAGAGGATGAGTGCAACGTCAGTTTTAGTGACGGTGACACGTTCCGGCAGTTCAGTGCCGCGGGAGAGGAACTCATTCCAGTCATCGTCGACGTTGATGACGTGCTCGATCTCATCGAGATCCTGGAAGATGGTCACGGCGGGGCCCGCCGCGATGGCGACACGTGCGCCGTGGTCGGCGACCATGGGGGCGAGCTCATGCGCGGTGAACTGGGGGTTGTGTTCGACTACGGTCGCGCCGAGGCGGAGTACTGCGTAGAAGGCGATGACATGCTCGGGGCGGTTGGGCAGCGCGAGAGCGACGAACGCGCCGGGCTTGACGCCCAGTTGAGCGAGTGCTGCGGCGAGACGATCGATCTCGTGATCCAACGAGGCGTAGGTGACGACCTGGTCTACGTAGCGCAGTGCGATGCGGTCTGGGTGGGTGGCGACGGTCTCGGCGAGCTGGCTTACCAAGGTGGCGTCGCCGTAGTCGAGGGATGCGGGCGTCCACGAACCGTAGAACCGGTGCCAGGGTTGAGTTTCCACGCGTCGCCTTTCTTGTTGTCGGACGAAAGTATCCTAACGCGCGGGCAACCTAGAGCAAGATCTTCAAAGACGATTTCAGATATGGCACATGCCGCGCTATCGTAACCGCTCTTTCCGCGGGAGACGTACCTCGGCACACTCACGCGTCCACTCGCCGGCGACAGGGTTCGGATCATCACCGGCGTGCGTCGCGCGGGTAAGTCCACACTACTTCTCGTTCTTCTCCAGCAGCTTGAGCAAGTCGGCTTGGACCTCGCGGCGGCGGATCTTGCCCAGTTGGTCCTTGGCGAGCTCCTCGAAGTGGTAGAAGGTGCGCGGGACTTTGTAGCGGGTGAGACGCGTGCGGGCGAATTCCTTCATGCCCTCAGGGTCGAGTGCGGCGCCGTCGCGGAGGATGACGCAGGCCACGACGTCCTCGGAGCCATCGTCGCGCGGGCGGCCGACCACGGCGACGTCTGTGACGTCGGGGTGGGCGAGCATGGTTTCTTCGACCTCGGCGGGGTAGACGTTGAAGCCGCCGGTGATGATGATCTCCTTGATGCGGCTCACGAGGCGGATGAAGCCGTCTTCTTCCATGATGCCCATGTCGCCGGTGCGGAACCAGTCGCCGTGGAAGGACTCGGCGGTGGCCTCCGGCTTGTTGAGGTAGCCTGTGAAGACCTGCGGACCGCGGACGAGGACCTCGCCGGGCGTGCCGTCGGGCTGTGTTTCGTCGAGGTTATCGGGGTTGCCGATGCGAATCTCGGTATCCGGGAAAGGCAGGCCGATGTAGCCAGGGCGGCGGTTGCTGTTCATAGGGTTACCGACGATGACGGGTGAGGTCTCGGAGAGGCCATAGCCTTCGACGAGGAGACCGCCGGTGAGCTCTTCCCACTCTTTCACGGTCTCCGTGGGCAGGGCGGCCGCACCGGAGAGCGCATTGCGCACGCCGTGGATGCTGATGTTCTTCTCATGCGCGGTGGCGATGATCTTCGAGTACAGCGTGGGCACACCCGGAATCCAGGTGGGCGTGTGCTTCTTCATGATGTCCATGATGAGATCCATCTTCGGCGCCGGGGTGAGCACGAGCTCGCCGCCGATGGCGACCCCGAGTGCCGCGATGAGCGTCATACCGTAGGCATGGAACATGGGCAGCGCCGCGAGCATGCGTTCGCGGTTCTCGCCCAGGCCAGGCACCCAAGCGACACCCATCTTGGTGTTAGCCACGATATTGCCGTGCGTGAGGATCGCGCCCTTGGGCTTGCCTGTCGTGCCGGAGGTGTAGAGGATGATGGCCGGGTCATCCTTGCTTACGTCCTCGGCGTCGATGAAGGCGTGGCCGTCGCCTCCCATTGCGGGGCTGGCCAGGGTGGACCATGGCACGGTATTCGGGGCGGGCGAGGTGAGCTGTGCGCGCTTCTCCGCAATCGGTGGGAGCGGAATGCGCAGCAACAGCGCCTTCATGCGTGGCATGGCGTCCGTCATGTTCACGGAGACGATGGTTTCCAGCGGCGTGGTCTCGCGCAGTTCCTCGAAGACCTCGGAGCGGTTGTCCCATGCGATAACGACGCGGGCTCCGTGATCGATGAAAAGCTCCTCGAGCTCGCGTGCCGTATAGAGCGGGTTGTGCTCGACCACGACAGCGCCGAGTTTGAGGATGGCGTAGAACGCCGCGATGTGCTGCGGGCAGTTGGGCAGCGCGATGGCTACGCGGTCACCCTTGCGGATACCGAGGGCCTTGAGTCCCGCGGCGGCAGCGCGCACCTGCGCGTCGAGCTCGGCATAGGTCTGCGTGCGGCCGAAGAACCAGGTGGCCGGCCACGTGCCGTGGGCCTCGAGGTTCTCGCGGTAGCTGTCGATGAGCGTGGTGTCGTCGTACTCGAGCGTGTGCGGCGTCCAGTCTGCGTAGTACTGCAGCCAGGCCTTGGACTCATAGGCACCCATACCGATCCCCTTTTATTTCTTAAAGTGAACTATCTATTGCGATTAGTATAGCTATGAAAAAAGCCGCCTTTGCGCATTCGGAGCGCTGGGGCGGCCTATTCGTGCAGACTTAGTCCTACTTCTTTTCGGCTTCGAGGCGCTTGATGAGGTCCTCCTGAACCTCACGGCGGCGGATCTTGCCCATCTGATCCTTGGCCAGGGACTCGAAGTGGTAGAAGGTGCGCGGGACCTTGTAACGGGTGAGGCGTTCACGGCAGAATTCCTTGAGGCCTTCGGGGTCGAGTGCGGCGCCGTCAGCCAGATCGATGCAGGCCACGACGTCCTCGGAACCGTCGGAGCGCGGGCGGCCGACCACGGCGACGTCATCGATGGCCGGGTGGGTGCGCAGGACTTCCTCGACTTCGCCCGGGTAGACGTTGAAGCCGCCGGTGATGATGATTTCCTTGATGCGGCTCACGAGGCGGACGAAGCCATCCTCTTCCATGATGCCGAGGTCGCCGGTGCGGAACCACCCGTCGTGGAAGGCGGCATCGGTAGCCTCAGCATTGTTGAAGTAGCCCTTGAAGACCTGCGGGCCGCGGGCGAGGACCTCGCCCTCCTGGCCGTCCGGCATGGTCTCGTCGAGGTTATCGGGGTTCGCAATGCGGATGTCGGTATCGGGGAAGGGGATGCCCACGTAGCCAGGGCGGCGGTCATCGCTCATGGGGTTGCCCACGATGATCGGCGAGCACTCGGTGAGGCCGTAGCCCTCAACGAGGCGGCCGGCGGTGTACTCCTCCCACTTCTCGACGGTCTGAACCGGCAGAGTAGACGCGCCGGAGAAGGCCGCGCGCACGCCCTTGATCTCCACGGAATCCTTCTCCGCTGCTTCGACGATGCGCTCGTAGAGCGTGGGCACGCCCGGAATCCAGGTGGGGGTGTGCTTCTTCATCAGCCCCATGATGAGCGGGATCTGCGGCTTGGGTAGAAGCACGAGCTCGCCGCCAATGAGTTGAGCGAGGGTCAGGTTCATGGTGAGGCCGTAAGCGTGGAAGAAGGGGAGCGCGGCGAGCATGCGCTCGGGCTGGTCGCCCAGGCCCGGAACCCATGCCTTGCCCTGCAGAATATTGGCGAAGAGGTTGCCATGGCTAAGCTGCGCGCCCTTGGGCTTGCCGGTCGTGCCGGAGGTGTAGAGGATGAGCGCGATGGAGTCCTTGGTGATGGACTCGGGCGACTTCACATCGGAGCCGTCGCCGCCAATGGCGTTGCCGATGAGCGTGTCCCACGGGACGGTATTGGGGGCATCGCCAGTGAGCTGCTCGCGCGTTGACTTGAGGAACGGCGTGCGCAGGGCGAGGCGCTGCACCGTGGGCATGGCGTCGATCATGTTGATGGACACGACCGTCTCCAGCGGGGTGGTGGCGCGCAGCTTCTCCAGCGTGGAGGCCGTCTTATCCCAGGAAATGGCGACGCGGGCGCCGTGATCCTGGAAGAGGCTCTCGAGCTCGTGGGCGGTGTAGAGCGGGTTGTGGAGCACGACCGTGGCGCCCAGCTTGAGGACGGCGTAGAACGCGGCGACGGTCTGCGGGGCGTTGGGGGCGACGATGGCGACGCGGTCGCCCTCGCGGACGCCGAAGGCACGCAGGCCCGCGGCGGCGCGGCGCACCTGACGGTCGAGCTCCGTGTAGGTCTGGGTCTTACCGAAGAAGTAGGTGGCCGGCTTGTCCGCATTGATGGCCAGGTTGTTGTCGTAGATGTCCAACAGCGTTGTGTCGCCGTAGTCGAGGGTATGCGGCGTCCACTCGGGGTAGTACTGGAGCCAGGCTTTGGACTCATAAGCCGACATAAAATGACCTTTCGGTTGCGTAGGTTCTAGCGACCACCCAGTATAACGCGCACGCTCGGCGGACTCGCGGCGCTAGGATGGGCGTCTATGCGTATCGCGATGATCTCCATGCACACCTCGCCCCTGGAACAGCCCGGATCCGGGGATGCGGGCGGCATGAATGTCTACGTCCTCAACACCGCACGCCAACTCGCGCGCCGAGGCATCGAGGTAGACGTCTTTACCCTCGCCACGCGGCCCTCACAGGGCGAGATCGTGGAGGTCGAAGAGGGACTGCGTGTCATCAACATCGTGGCGGGTCCCTACGAAGGTTTGAGCAAAGAAGAGCTGCCCACGCAGCTCGCCGCGTTCGCCGGCAGCATGATTACCTTCGCGCGCTGCTTTGACTTGGACTATGACGTTATCCACTCGCACTACTGGCTCTCGGGCCAGGTGGGCTGGCTGCTGCGTGACCTGTGGGAGGTCCCCCTCGTTCATACCGCGCACACGCTTGCCGCAGTGAAGAACGCGCACCGTACGGCAGATGACACGCAGGAGTCCGAGGCCCGCCGCATCTGCGAGCAGCAGATCGTGGATAACGCGGATCTCCTCGTCGTCAATACGGCGCAGGAGACTCAGGACCTTATTGAGCATTACGATGCCCCGCCGGAGCGCATCGTCGTCGTCTCGCCCGGTGCCGACACCGAGCTTTTTACTCCCGGCACGGACCGCAACACGGAGCGCTCGCGCCGCCTGCTCGGCATTCCGCTGCATATGAAGGTCGTGGCCTTCGTGGGTCGCCTTCAGAAATTTAAGGGCCCCGAGGTCCTCGTGCGCGCCACGGCGGAACTCATCAAGCGCGACCCGTTCCGCAACGTCCGCGTCATTTTCTGCGGCGGGCCCTCGGGCGCGAACGCGACGCCGGAGACCTACCAGAACCTCGCCCGTGAGCTGGGCGTGGAGCGTTATGTCCGCTTCATTGCGCCGCGCCCGCCGGCCGAGCTCGTTGCCGTGTATCAGGCCGCGGATATCGTGGCGGTGCCCAGCTACAACGAGTCCTTCGGCCTCGTCGCCGTGGAAGCGCAGGCATCCGGCACGCCCGTCATCGCCGCGCGCGTGGGCGGGCTGCCTATTGCCGTGGACGACGGGGAGACGGGCTTGCTCGTGGACAACCACGACCCTGAGGCCTGGGCGGACGCGCTGGAACAGCTCCTCGACAACGATGAGCGACGCATCGCGATGGGCGAGGCCGCCGTCGATCATGCACAGAATTTCAGCTGGGCCGCCGCCGCGACGCAGCTCGAGGCCATCTATGCCGATGCCATGAGCATTCAGATCCCGGACTGTCACGCGCGCCGGGCGACGGGCTACTAGATTCGCTTGAGCCAATTCGTTTCATAGAACTTCAGCACCAAGCCCAGCTTGTTATTGATGGCGAGCATGGGAGCGTTGTCCAGCGCGTTATACGTCGTCACGCGCTCGATGTCGGGATAGCGCTGCGCGACTTCGTCCGCGAGCACCTGCTTGACCAGTGTGGCGAGGCCGCGTCCGCGGGCGCGCCGGTGTGCGACTGTGGGGCCCTGCTCCATCGCGTGGGGATGGTCGGGGTAGACATTCGCCGCGGTGAATGCGACGACGCCGTCCACGTCCGCGATTTTCACGATGTCGAGGAACGAATCGATGAGGTCGCCCAGCGGCATAATTCCGCCCAGCGGCATAATTCCGGTGAAGAATTCCGCGCGCAGTCCCTCCGGGACTGCCGGGGTGCCCAGCTTGCCGATGCCCACTTCCGACGCTTGCTCCACCAGCCCCAGGTTGCAGCCTGCCGCGCGCAGGATGCGTGCGCGTGGATGTTCCTCGAGCGAGTTCTCGCTTATCGGTAACTGCGTCCACAGCGAGAGCACCGTGCGGCCCGGCGTGGTCAGTGCTCACCGCAAAGTCATCGTGGCCAGTGGCGCAATGGATTGTGCACGGGTGGCCTCCACGTAGGCGGCAATGGCGGTCGACGGCTGGTCGTTCGTGTCGAGGTGCGCGGAGGAGATGCGGATAAGGGGCATGAAATCCTTTGGGTGTGAGGTGTGTTACAGGATGTCTGGTCGGGTAAAAAGAGTAACCAATCAGACAAGCGCGCCGCAGGAAAACCTGGCATGCTGGACACCATGACTAACGGAAAACTCATTCTTCTTCGTCACGGACAGTCCCAGTGGAACGAATCCAACCAGTTCACTGGTTGGGTCGACGTTGACCTCACCGCCAAGGGCGAGGGCGAGGCCAAGCGCGGCGGCGAGCTGCTGCGCGAGCAGGGCATCCTGCCTGAGGTCGTCTACACCTCCCTGCTGCGCCGTGCTATCCGCACTGCCAACATCGCTCTCAACGCCGCGGACCGTCACTGGATCCCGGTCGTCCGCGACTGGCGTCTCAACGAGCGTCACTACGGCGCTCTCCAGGGCCTGAACAAGGCTGAGACCAAGGACAAGTACGGTGAGGAGCAGTTCATGGCATGGCGCCGCTCCTACGGCACCCCGCCGCCGGAGCTCGAGGACTCCTCGGAGTACTCGCAGGCGAACGACCCGCGTTACGCGGATCTGGACCAGGTTCCGCGTACCGAGTGCCTCAAGGACGTCGTCGAGCGCTTCGTCCCGTACTTCGAGTCGGAAATCCTCCCGCGCGCCAAGAAGGGCGAGACCGTCCTCATCGCCGCACACGGCAACTCCCTGCGCGCGCTGGTCAAGCACCTCGACAACATCTCGGATGATGACATCGCGGGTCTCAATATCCCGACCGGCATCCCGCTGGTCTACGAAATCGCGGAAGACGGCTCCGTCGTCAACCCGGGCGGCACCTACCTCGACCCGGAGGCAGCCGCTGCCGGCGCCGCCGCTGTCGCGGCACAGGGCGGCAAGTAAATAACAGCTCGCGCTGCGAACTATCCCCAGGGGGCCTATACTCCCTGGGGATATATTTGTGTCCCCGGCGTTCAATGCCGGGAGAAGAGAAACGAACTTACACAGTACTAGTGGATATTATTTTTGGCCTGGTCGCAGGCGTGATTTTGACGCTGCTGGCGCAGCTGGTGTGGCGTCTCGTCAACGCACGTCTCATGCGCCAAGGCGTCGTCGACGCCCCGAACCAGATCACCACCATCAGCCAGGTGCTCCACCTTGGCGTGCAGGGATCGCCCACGGGACTTATCGTCGTGGCGCAGGCGGGCGACGTCGTGTTGTCCAATAGCTCGGCGCACAGCATGTCGCTCGTGCACGATCGCGTCCTCAACCCGGACGTGTGGAAGGTGGCTCAGGAGGTCTTCAAGGACGGCGAGGAACGCCGTCTCGACGTTGTCATCCGCAAGCGCCGCACGGGCCACCGCGTCACCCAGGTGCAGGCTGTGGTCAAGCCGCTTACTCCGAGTGATGCTCGCTTTGTCATCATCTACGGCACGGACGAGTCCGAGTCGGTGCGCATGGAGGCAGCGCGCCGCGACTTCGTGGCCAACGTCTCGCATGAGCTGAAGACCCCGGTGGGCGGCATCGGCTTGCTCGCCGAGGCACTCCTGCAGGACCCGGATGATCCGGAGCACGTCAAGTATTTCGGCGAGCGCGTCCAGAAGGAAGCCTCGCGCATGGGCAACATGGTCCAGGAGCTCATCGCGCTGTCCAAGCTGCAGGGCGCCGAGCGTCTGCCCAGAATGGAGCCGGTCCGCGTCGACGACATCGTCTCCGAGGCTATTTCGCGCAACCAGCTCACAGCGGACTCGCATGGCATCGAGCTCCTTCGCGGCGAGGACACCGGCGTGGAGGTACTCGCTGACAAGCCGCTGCTGGTCACGGCCGTAACCAACCTCATCTCCAACGCCATCAACTACTCGCCGGAGGCGGCGCCGGTGTCCGTATCGCAGAAGGTCGTGGGTGGGGACATCGTGCTCATCCGCGTCACGGACCGCGGCGTGGGCATTGCGCCGGAAGACCAAAAGCGCGTGTTCGAGCGCTTCTTCCGTGTCGACAAGGCGCGGTCACGTCAGACCGGCGGCACGGGTCTCGGCCTGTCCATCGTCAAACACGTCGTGGCGAACCACGGCGGCAACATCAAACTGTGGTCGCGCCCGGGAACGGGATCGACTTTTACCATTGAACTGCCCGTTCATCACCCTGTATGCGAGACAGATACGGCCTCGACGGGGGATAATGGACACGGCGTCGCTTCCGCGACGGCCGGAAACGCCGGGCGCGTGAGCGCTCGCCGGAAGGACTAGAGAGTAAAGCACATGACTACCATCCTCATCGTTGAAGACGAAGAATCCCTGGCGGATCCGCTCGCCTTTCTTCTGCGGAAGGAAGGCTTCGAGGCTGTCATCGCCTACGACGGCCCTGAGGCGCTCGCCAAGTTCGAGGCCGAGGACATCGACATCGTGCTCCTCGACCTCATGCTGCCCGGCATGTCCGGCACGGACGTGTGCAAGGAGCTGCGCGCACAGTCCAGCGTGCCCATCATCATGGTCACCGCGCGCGACTCGGAAATCGACAAGGTCGTGGGTCTGGAGCTCGGCGCAGACGACTACGTGACGAAGCCCTACTCCTCCCGCGAGCTCATCGCTCGCATCCGCGCAGTCCTGCGCCGTGGCGACGTCCGCCACCACGAGGACGAGGAAGAATTCGAGGAGCAGATCCTCGAAGGCGGCCGCGTGCGCATGGACGTCGAGCGCCACATCGTGACAGTCGAGGACGAGCCCGTCAACATGCCGCTCAAAGAGTTTGATCTCCTCGAATACCTGCTCCGCAACGCCGGACGCGTACTCACCCGTGGCCAGCTCATTGACCGCATTTGGGGCGCGGACTACGTGGGCGACACGAAGACGCTCGACGTCCACGTCAAGCGCCTGCGATCCAAGATTGAGGCGACGCCGTCGCGCCCAGAGCACCTCGTCACGGTGCGCGGCCTCGGGTACAAATTCGAGCTTTAAACCCAGCGCTCGCTGGCTGGGTGCACGGAGACGAGCCCGGCGGCCGCGCGTTTGGCACAGTGCTTGGCGAGGATCGCGTAGGCGTCCTCGCCCATGAGGGCTATGAGCTCGTTCTTCTGGGACTTCCACATGGGCTCGGGGTTGTTGTGGCAGGCGGGGTCCGTCGAGCAATACCAGTCGAAGTCCTCGCCGCCGTTGCCCCAGCCGCGGCGGTCGTATTCGCCGATCTGCGTGCGGAGAATCTCCACGCCGTCGGGGCGCTCTTCGTAGTCCTCGTAGCGGCGTAGCGGCAGCTGCCAGCACACTTCCGGCTTGACCACGGTGAGGTCCTCGCCCTCGGCGAGCGCCCATTGGTGGAGGGCGCAACCGGCACCGGTCTCCCAGCCCGCGCGGTTGGCGAAGATGCAGGCGCCCTCGACGACCGGGGTCTTCAACGCGGGCTCCGGCTCGCCATCGTCACCATCGAGTTCGTCCCACATGAGCCACGGCTCCAGCTCGTCGCCCTCGAGCACAATCTCTTCGGAGGGCGTGCGGCCCGTAACCTCCTCGCGACGCTGCCAATATGTGGCGGGCATGCGCGAGACGGCATCGGCAAGCTGGTCGCGGTCCTGCTCGTCTGCCATGTAGGCACCATGCCCGCAGCAGCCGACATCAGGATTGTTGGAGTCGATGCCGGGGCAGCGCTCGGTGCCAAATTGGCACGCGTAATGGGACTCGAGCCACGTGAGATCGATGGAAAAGACGTGCTCAGGATCGTTCGGATCAGTAAATTCAAACCATTCGCGCGGAAAATCCGGGGCTTTTTCGCGACCGGATGCAATCGATATTCCCGCAGGTGAAGTGGCAGGAAAGCCAAGATACACGGGTTTTGTTTTCGGGCGATTCACACTTAACCACGGTAGACCCATTACTCTGTATGTGTGCGATTAGGTGTATTAGACGTGGGAAGCAACACGGTCCATCTCGTGGCGGTCGACGCCAAACTGGGCGGCCGTCCAACTCCGATGAGCGACTGGAAGACCCCTCTGCGCCTCGTGGAGCAGCTCGACAAGCAGGGCAATATCCATGACAAGGGCCTCAAGGCGCTCACGGACTCGGTGGCCGAAGCCTCCGAGCTCGGCAAGAAGCTGGGCTGCGACGAGCTCATTCCATTTGCGACGTCTGCGGTGCGCTCGGCGCCCAATAGCGCCAAAGTTCTCGACCACGTGGAGAAGGAAACCGGCGTCCGCCTGGAGATCCTCTCCGGCAAGGACGAGGCGCGCCTTACTTTCCTTGCCGTGCGCCGTTGGTACGGCTGGTCTGCTGGCCGCATTACCAACCTCGACATCGGCGGCGGCTCGCTGGAGCTGTCCACTGGCACAGACGAGGAGCCGGACATGGCGTTCTCCCTTGATCTGGGTGCTGGCCGCTTGACCCATAACTGGTTTGAGACGGATCCGCCGAGCAAGAAGGACGTCAACGCCTTGCGCGACTACATCGACGCCGAGCTTGCCGAGCCCACCGCGGCAATGAAGACCGTGGGCTCCGCGCGCCTAGCCGTGGGTACCTCGAAGACCTTCCGCAGCTTGGCCCGCCTTACCGGCGCCGCACCGTCCTCAGCTGGGCCTTTCGTCAAGCGAACCCTTACCGCTGCGGGTCTGCGCCAGCTAATTTCCTTCATTTCGCGCATGACAGCTGCGGACCGCGCGGACCTCGAAGGTGTTAGCTCCAACCGCTCGCACCAGATTGTTGCCGGTGCCTTAGTAGCGGAAGCGTCCATGCGCGCTCTAGGCTTGGAACAACTGGAGATTTGTCCCTGGGCTCTGCGCGAGGGTGTTATCCTGAGACGTCTCGACAAAGGTCTCGGCGCAGACCCTCAGAAAGAATTGGTTTAGTAAGACATGGCTGAAGAGAAGCAATTGACTGTTGCGGAGCTCCTTGCCCGCAACAAGCAGGAGCGCACGGGCGGCGACAAGCCGCGCCGTCGCCGCCGCAGCCTGGAAGAAGGCGGCGTTTCCGTCGCCGAGCTCACCGGCTCGCTCAAGAAGGTCGAGGCTACTCCGGCGCAGGCGAAGCACTCGAACGTCGACATTGACGAGACCGCTCCGGTCATCCCGGCGCCCAAGCCTGAGGCCGCGCAGTCCGATGCCGCACAGTCGGACGCTGCGAAGTCTGCTCCGGCGCAGTCCGAAGCTGAGCGCATCGAAGCTCTGAAGAAGGCCGAATTCGCGAAGAAGGCGGAGGAAGCCAAGAAGAAGGCTGCCGAAAAGAAGGCGACCGAGGACAAGGCTGCTGCGTCGTCCATCGACGAGGCACCGCTGGATCCCAAGGTTGAGGAAGACCGCCGCATTCTCGCCGAGAAGCGCGAGCGCGATGCTGTGAAGGCGGCGTCTACGCCGTCGACGGGGGATACCACCGTCATCAAGAAGGTCGAGGACGAGCCGGCGGCGCAGCTCGAGGATGCTGCGACCACCGAAATCGACCGAGTGGATGATGCCGAGGACGCCGATCCTGCCGAGTACGAGGATGCCGAGGACGACGGCAAGCTCAATCCCGTGTCCATCATCCTGCTCGCACTCGTGGGCATCGTGCTGGGCGCCGTGGTCTACAAGGGCTTCGAAATCCTGTGGACCAACTTCAACAAGGGCCTTGTGGCCGCGCTCGCCGTGGCTGTGACCGCCGCGATGGCAGGCGTCGTGCACGCCCTGCGCACGGATCGCGACAAGGCGGCGATTGTCTTGTCCATCATCGTGGGCCTGGTGCTCACGTTCGGCGCGCTGCTCACGGCATAAAGTCACGGCATGAAGCGCCGCCGCGGCTAACCCCCGGGACCGACACGATGTGTACGGCCCCGGGGGTTTCGCTATAGGGTGGCAGCATGACTGAGAACGCATCAACTTCCACTGCCCAGCACACCGTCACCGTCATTGGCGGCGGCCAGATTGGCGAGGCGCTCGTCTCTGGTCTCGCCGCGTCGGGAGAGACTGCCATGACGGTGACTAACCGCCGCGCCGAACGTCGCGCCGAGCTTGCAGACCATTACGGCGTGTCCACGACGGACGACAACGCGGCGGCGGTCAAAGACGCCGACGTAGTCTTCCTGTGCGTGAAGCCCTACGCCATCGTCGACGTCGCCAAGGAGATTGCGGACGCGCTGCCGCAGGACGCTGTTGTGGTGTCGCTGGCGGCGGGCGTGCGTCTGGAGGCCCTTGAGGCCGCCGTCGCCAACCCTGTGGTGCGCGTCATGCCCAATACGCCCATGCTGTTGGGCCGTGGCATGTCCATCGTGACGCCGGGTTCGCGCGTGAGCGACGAGCAGCTGGCCCTCGTGCGCGAACTCATGGATGCGGTGGGGGAGACCGCGATCGTCGAGGAGAAGAACATGGATGCCGCAACGGCGCTGTCGGGCTCCTCGCCCGCCTACTTCTTCCTCGTGGCCGACGCCCTCATTGACGCTGGCGTCGCGCTCGGCGTGCCGAGGGATACGGCGTCGAAGCTCGTCAACTACGCCCTGGCCGGCTCCGGAGAGATGCTCATCAACTCCGGCTCCGAGGCGTCGACGCTGCGCGCCAACGTCACCTCGCCGGGCGGCACGACGGCCGCAGCCGTCCGCGAGCTTGAAGAGTCGGGCCTGCGAGGCGCCTTCTATCGTGCCGCGGAGGCTTGCGCGAACCGAGCGGCCGAATTGGGCTAGTGCAGCCGCGAAGAACAGCCCCCCGCGTGGGGGTGTAGGGAAGCCTGTGACACATGCGTCTGCCCGGTAAGAAGTTGTCGTGAGAAACTAATGAGAAAAATATCGGCTATTGAGTCGCATTAGTCACAGGTTTCACGCTAGGCTAGAACAAGCACGTGCGTGTACTCCTGCAGGAGGGGAAGCCTTGCAGCGCGCCACGAGCTGAAGGGTTATACAACTATGGCTAATGAAGATAAAGGAACCTTCTTGACCATCGCTGAGGTCGCGGAAATCATGCGCGTCTCGAAGATGACGGTCTACCGTTTGGTTCACGCTGGCGAAATGCCGGCAGTCCGCGTCGGTCGCTCTTTCCGCGTCCACGAGTCTGCCGTCAACGAGTACCTCGAGGCTTCCGTCTACGGAGCCTAGAGTTACTTTTAGTCGCCAGAAGGCGCCCACTGTCTCTCACAGTGGGCGCCTTTGTCATGCGTGCTGGTGCTGAATCTCGCCGTGAGAAAAAGTGACGGTCGCGTCTGCGTTGCCGGTGGTCATTTTTGTTGGACTGGGGCCGGTAGGTAAGATGGTGACCATTCGTGTCGGCATCTGCATGCCTGTGACTTTCGCCTGTGTCTCAAGGACTTCGGTTCTGGTAGCGGGCGGTGGACGCAAAGAGTGCACCTTCGCGGCCCAGTAATCCAGGCGGCGCCGGCAGGTCTAGTACGTACTGATCGTGAAAGTGAGGAAACCGTTATGGGTTCTGTTATCAAGAAGCGCCGCAAGCGCATGTCCAAGAAGAAGCACCGCAAGATGCTGCGCCGCACCCGCGTCCAGCGTCGTAAGCTCGGCAAGTAAATCTTGGTCGACGAAAGGTCCCGGTCACACCTCGGTGTGGCCGGGACCTTTCGCATGCGCTTGCCGATGCCCCCTTTTTAAAGGTTTCCTTAGCGTCTAGCGTTTGAAAGCCTTCCAGCCGCCATAAGAGAACAGCGCGGTGACCAGTGCAGGCACGCCGTAGGTACGCACGGCCTTGCGGACGCTGCGGTAGTCGCGGATGAGCCATCCGCGAGCCTCCGCGATATCGCGCAGCTTGGCGTCCGGGTTAATCGCCACGGCGGTGCCCATCATGGACAGCATGGGCACGTCATTCGCGGAATCTGAGTAGGCGGTGCAGCGATCCAGGTCGAGCCCCTCCATCGTCGCGAGCGCCGCAACGGCGTGCTTCTTACCGGGGCCGTGCAGGATGTCACCCACGAGGCGGCCGGTGAACTTGCCATCCTTGACCTCTGCGACGGTGCCGAGCGCGCCAGTAAACCCGAAGCGGTGTGCCAGAATTTGTGCGAGTTGGACCGGGGTCGCGGTGACGAGCCAGACCTGCTGGCCGGCGTCCAAGTGCATTTCTGCGAGCTGGCGTGTGCCGGGGTAGGCCTTGCGCGCGAGCGATTCGTCCACGATTTCCTCGCAGAGCTGCACCATTTCCTCCACGGAGCGGCCCTTGATGAACTCGAGGGCCTGGATGCGCCCGGCGGCGACGTCGTTGGCGTTCTCGCGGCCCAAGAAGCGGAACTTCGCCTGCTTCCACGCGATGGGGGCGATTTCGCGGATGCGGAAATAGCGGCGGCGGAACAGTCCCATGGCGAAGACGATGAGCGAGGAGCCCTGGATGAGCGTGTTATCCACGTCGAAGAAGGCGGCCGCCCCGGCATCCTGCGGGATATCGGGGTCGGGCGGGGTGATGCGGGCGCGTCCGGCCGAAGTGAACGAACCCTCGACCGAGTCCACGCCGGCCGTGTAGTTATCAAGCGTGATGTCGAAGAGATCCGCTGCGGCGGCCGCGGCGGCTTCGCCGGCCGTACGCTGGGCGGCATCGTCAAGCGGGGCGAGCGCCGTGTTCTCAAGGAAATTGCGCAGATTGCCGCGGCTGGCCGTCCAATTCGCGAGGAAGTCGCGGGGTGAGGGCGGCATGGACGGTGGGGTAGGGGTGGCGGACACGAGGCTCCTTGGACTGCGGCGGTATCGTGTACATCTTAGGACGAAACAGCTCAGCGCGAAGGGTGAGGGAAAATGCGACAAGTCGAACTCATGGTGCGCGCCACGTGTGGATCCTGCACGCGCGTCTATGCGCAGATAGAGCCCGTGGTCGCGGCCGCTGGCGCGAGCCTGACCGCGCGCGACGTTGACGAGGACAAAGAGCTGGCGATGGAATATGGCGACCGCATTCCGGTTGTGGTGATAGATGGCGAAGAATTCGCCTGTTGGGAAGTCGACAACGATGAGCTCGCTGCCGAACTTGCGGTAGACTAAGCCCACCCTTACTACCCCTAGGGTAGGCACAGCTAGTAGTCTTTTGGTTGATTTTTCTCATCCAAAGGGTTGATAAGGAGCGTTCATGAGCGTGCTGGTCGTAGGCATGTCCTACCAGTCGGCGCCGGTTGCGTTACTGGAGCGGCTGAGCATGGCCGATGAGATCCAAAACGACGCATGCGGCAAGCTGGTGGGCCAGGGCTCTCTCAGCGAAGCGATGATCATTTCCACATGCAACCGCATGGAGGTCTACACCGTCACCAATTCCTTCCACACGGGTGTCAAGGATGTCGTCGACGTGCTGGAGAAGCAGTCCGGCGTGACGGCCGATGAGCTGCGCAACTACCTGTATGTCCGCTACGCGGACGCGGCAGCGGAGCACCTCATGAACGTCACCTCGGGCCTGGACTCAATGGTCGTGGGAGAGCAGCAGATCATTGGCCAGGTGCGCACGGCGTACCAGAAGGCCGCGGATCAGGGCACGGTGGGTCCGCGCATTCACGCGCTCGCGCAGTCCGCGCTCCACGCCGGCAAGCGCGTGCACTCGGAAACCGCCATCGATGACGCCGGCGCGTCCATGGTCTCCTTCTCCTTTGACCGTGCGTTGCAGGTCATGGGTACCTCGGATCTCGCAGGCAAGACCGTGCTCATCCTCGGCGCCGGCGCCATGGCTTCGCTCGCCGCGACGCACGCGGGCCGACTGGGCGCGAGCCTCATCATCGCGAACCGCACGCGTGCGCGCGCCGAGCGCGTCGCCGACCACGCCGCTCAGGCTGGCGTGAAGGCTGAGGTCGTCGACTTCGCGGATCGCGCCACTGTCCTTGATCGCGTCGACGTCGCCGTCTCCGCCACGGGCGCGCAGGGGTTTACCATCGCTGCGTCCGACATGCCGGACCGCGAACTCATGCTCATCGATCTCTCGCTTCCGCGCGACATTGATGAGGCCTGCGCTAAGAAGGACGGCATCGAGCTCGTCAATATCGACCGCCTGTCCAACGACCTCACCAGCGGCGAGGTCCACGAGGGGCCGCACTCCCAGGCGCGCGATATCGTGCGTGAGGAGCTGGATTCCTACAGCTCGGCACAGCGCGTACGTGACGTGGCACCTGCGGTCTCCGCACTACGTAAGCATGCCGCGGACCTCGTGCACTGTGAGGCCGCGCGCCTCGAGCAGAAGCACCCAGAACTCACGGAAGCACAACTCAAGGACGTCAACCGCGCCCTCAAGCGTGTGGTGGACAAGCTGCTCCACGAGCCGACGGTGCGTGCTAAACAGCTCGCCGCGACGTCTGGCACCGTGAGCCATGAGACCGCCTTGCAGCAGCTCTTTGGCCTCAACCTCGAGGACACCGGCTCTGAGGGCGTTGCTGTCAACGCTGCCGAACTGCCCACCGAAATTTAGGAGATAAACACCATGTTCAAAATCGGTACGCGCGGCTCCATGCTCGCCACCACGCAGTCCGGCCACGTGCGCGATTGGCTCGCGGCGGCGGGCTACCCGGTGCAGCTCCACATCGTGACGACGGCGGGTGATACCAACATGGCGCCCGTCGAGCGCATTGGTGTGGGCGTCTTTACTCAGGCGCTGCGCGAGGCACTCGACCGTGGCGAGTGCGATATCGCAGTCCACTCCTTCAAGGATCTTCCCACCGCAGCCGATGAGCGTTTCCGCCTCATCGTGCCGCAGCGTGAAGATAACCGCGAAGCCCTCATCGCTCGCGACGGCCTTAGCCTCGCCGAGCTTCCCGAGGGTGCCACCGTGGGCACCTCCGCCCCGCGCCGCATCTCGCAGCTCAAGGCCCTGCGCCCCGACCTGGACATCCGCCCCCTCCGCGGTAACATCGATACGCGTATGGGCAAGGTGACCTCCGGTGAACTCGACGCCGTCATCCTTGCCTACGCTGGCCTTTCCCGCGCGGGTCGTGCGGACGCGGCAACCCAGGTCTTCGATCCTGACACGTTCATGCCCGCCCCGGCGCAGGGTGCCTTGGCGATTGAGGCCAAGGTGGGAACGGCGGCATCGGAAGCCTTGGATGCCATCGTGGACCCGCGCGCACTCGCCGCAGCTCAGGCCGAGCGCCAGGTGCTCGCGCGCCTTGAGGCCGGCTGCACCGCGCCCGTCGCGGCGACCTCCCACTGGGACGGCGACCAGCTCACGGTCCGCGGCGGCGTCTTCGCGCTCGACGGATCACGCCAGCTCATTTCCGAGGCGACAGGCACAGACGCCAGCGCCTTGGGTCACCGCGTGGCCGAGGATCTCTTCGCTCGCGGCGCGGCAGAGCTCCTGAGCTAATTTCGCTTACTGCAGGTTTTAAATTAAAGTGTGGATACCACATGCCGCGATCTGATCCCGGCATGACCCCCGTGTAAGAGCGTGTCGCCCTGAACTTGAAGCCCGTACATAGAAAAGAACCTTCACATTGAGCAACCCCGTGTCAGCGTCTATTTCTGACTCCCCGGAGCCACTGGGCAAAGTCATCTTCGTCGGCGCTGGTCCAGGCAACCCTGACCTGTTGACCATTCGTGCCCGTGAGGTGCTCGCGCATAACGCGCTTGCCGTCGTCGATCCGGAGGTCACGGGCGGTATTCGCGAGACCATCGCGTCCGCGCTCCCGGTTCCACAAGAGCTTCTTGATGCCGCCGAGGAGGAGTACGCCCGCATCTGCGCCGAGGCAAAGGCCAACGGCGCGCGTCGCAAGCCGCCGCGCCCCGCCGCCCCGACTGCCGCCATCATCGAAGACCCGGCAGAGGATCTCATCGCGCAGTTCCAGTCCGCGCTCGACCAAGGCGGGGACGTCATCCGTCTCGTGGCTGGCAACCCGCTGGGCCGCGAGTCCATTAAGGACGAGATTTCGTCCGTCGCCGCAGCAGGCATGGAATTCCAGGTCGTGCCGGGTATGTCCCTGCCGTCCACCGTGCCCTCCTTTGCTGGTCTCGCGCTCGGCTCGGCCTACACCGAAGCTGATCTCAGCGACGGTGCCGACTGGGACGCCCTGGCCAACGCCACCCAGCCGCTCGTCCTGCAGACCACGCAGGAGCAGCTCGCGGATATCTCGCGCGAGCTGCAGTCCCGCGGCATGCCTGCGGACACGGAGGCCTACGTGACGGTGCATGGCACCACGCGTCTCCAGCGCACCCACGAGACCACGCTTGGCACCCTGGGCAAGCTCTGCGCCGAACTTCCCGGCCCGCTTGTCGTGACCCTGGGCCGTAGCTTCGATGACCGCACGAAATACTCGTGGTGGGAAAACCGCCCGCTCTACGGCTGGCGCGTGCTCGTGCCGCGCACCAAGGAGCAGGCCGCCGCGATGTCCGCGCGTCTCGCCGGCTACGGTGCTATTCCGCAGTCCGTGCCCACTATCTCCGTCGAGCCGCCGCGCAACCCGGCGCAGATGGATCGCGCCATCAAGGGCATTGTCGAAGGCCGCTACAAGTGGATCATTTTCACCTCCGTTAATGCGGTGAAAGCAGTCTGGGACAAGATCTTCGAGCTCGGCCTCGACGCCCGCGATTTCGCCGGCGTTCACCTTGCCGCCGTGGGCCAGAAGACGGCCGACGCCATCCGTGAAAAGGGCATGGTCCCCGAGCTGCTCCCAGATCGCACGAAGCAGAATGCCGAAGGCCTGCTCGAGGTTTTCCCCAATTACGTGGAAGACATCGACGCCGTGGGCCGCATCCTCCTGCCGCGCGCCGATCTTGCTGGCGAGGCCCTGCCCAAGGGCCTCGAGGCCCTCGGTTGGGAAGTCGACGATGTCGTTGCCTACCGCACCGTCCGTGCCGCCCCGCCGTCAGCGGAAATCCGCGACATGATTAAGTCCGGCGCTTTTGACGCTGTGGCGTTCACGTCCGGCTCGACCGTGCGCAACCTCGTGGGCATCGCCGGCAAACCGCACGCCCGCACGATCATCGCCTGCATCGGCCCCTCTACGCAGGCCGCCGCGGAAGAGATGGGCCTGCGCGTCGACGTCGTCCCGGAGGTTGCGGAAGTGCCCGCGCTTATCGATGCCCTCGCGGAGCACGTCGCTGCCCTGCGCGCCGCCGGCAATCTTCCCGCGCCGCGGAAGAAGCGCCGTGCGCGCAAGAAGGCTACTAAAGTCGATTAGGCATTAACTACTTGTGTAAAAGGAGCATTCACGCTGTGAGCACCTTCCCTGTCCGTCGTCCGCGCCGCCTGCGCCAGTCGCCCGCCATGCGGGAGCTCGTTGCCGAGACGCACCTGCACCCGAGCGACCTCATCCTCCCGATGTTCGTCGCGGATGGAATCTCCGAAAAGCGCGAGATTTCCGCCATGCCGGGCGTCTACCAGCACACCATCGACTCGCTCAAGGCCGCCGCCCACGAAGCGCTCGACGCGGGTGTGCCGTGCATCGATCTCTTCGGCGTGCCGCTCGACGAGGACAAGGACGCCACGGGCTCCGTTGCCTGGCAGCCGGACGGCATCTTGAACCGCGGCATTCAGGCCCTGCGCGAGGAATTCGGCGACGACCTGCTCATCATGGCCGATACCTGCCTTGACGAATTTACCGACCATGGACACTGCGGCGTCCTCGACGACCGCGGCCGCGTGGACAACGACGCCACCCTGCAGCTTTACGCCGACATGGCGCGTGCTCAGGCCCGCGCCGGTGCCCACATCGTCTCGCCGTCCGGCATGATGGACGGCCAGATTGGCGTGATCCGCGAAGCTCTTGACGAGGGTGGTCACGAGGACGTCGCCATCATGGCCTACTCCGCTAAGTACGCCTCCGCGTTCTTCGGCCCGTTCCGCGAGGCCGTCGGCTCCTCCCTCCAGGGCGACCGCCGCACCTACCAGCAGGATCCGCGCAACTTCCGCGAGTCCATGCTTGAAGTCGAGCTCGACATCGACGAGGGCGCCGACTTCGTGATGGTCAAGCCCGCCCTGCCGTACCTCGACGTGCTCTCTGCCATCGCCGAGTTCTCCTCCGTGCCTGTCGCCGCGTACCAGGTCTCTGGCGAGTACGCGATGGTCAAGGCGGCCGGCGCCAACGGCTGGATCGACGAGCACGCCGTCATGATGGAGTCGCTTACCGCCATTAAGCGCGCGGGCGCTGACCAAATTTTCACGTACTACGCCGTCGAGGCCGCCCGCGAGCTGAAGGCTTAACACTTTGAGCGAGACTCCAGACCAGACCCCAGACACGACTGCTGCGAAGAAGCAGGAGAAGTCCCCGTGGCCCGAGGCCGCGGTCTACGCCATGGGCGTGTGGGCCGTCGCTCTCGGCGCGGAGGTCGTCCACCAGATCCTGCAGGTCATCCTCGGCATTCTCAACCGTGACGTCATGGTCGCTCAGATGTCGAAGTTCCTGCGCGACGAGGACCCCACCGCGTATTCGGACGGACTCGTGCGGCTCTCGGCGTACCTGTCCATCGGCTTTTCCGCCTTCGTCGCGTTTGTGATCCTGGGAGTGCTCGCCTGGATGCTCACCCTCTTCCGTGCGAAGCACAAGTGGGCGGGAACTGCGCGCCGCCTGTTGTTCATCTTCGGGCTCTACTACGCCTTGCGCGTCGTCTTCGTCTTCGTCACCTCGCCCGCGGGCTCCGATGCCCCCGATTGGCTCTTTGCCATTGACGGCATGATCCAAATCGTCGCTGGCGTCGCCGGTGGTCTCGGCGTCTACTTCGGTTCCCGCGAGCCGGTCATCAAGTACACCGGCGAGTACGAGCAAATCCGCAAGCTCCAGAAGGAGCTCGAGGAGGAGCAGAAGAAGCGCGAGGAAGAAAAGAAGCGCGAAGCCGAAGAGAAAAAGAAAGACGACGCCCCGCGATGACGAACGCCTTTCCCCACGACTACAACCGAGCTGCGCGCGGACAGAAGAAACCCGTCGATCTTGGGATCTGGCCCAACTCACTGAAGTACGCCTACTGGGTATTCGTCGTCGCCGCGGTCTACCTGGCGCTCACCGGACTCGCCGGCTTCTTCGGCCCGGGCGACTCGTCGAATACCGCCTTCTCCCAGTTCCTCGCCGAGAATCGCCATTTCGTGTCGTGGACGAATCTCGCCGCCGCCATCATTATCGCGCTCGTCGCGCCACAGCTCGCCCGCGCAATGAAGCACGCGCGCACCATTCTCGCAGCCGTCGTCGGCTTGTCCTGCTTCTTCAATATCGCGGCTATCGCCATCGGCGCGGGTGGCCTGCTGCTCGTCGCCATCCCGTTCCTCCTCCTCGGCGCGACGGTGCTCATGTACCGCCCCGACGCGAATGAGTTCATTCGCGAAAACAATCGCCCGACGCTTGATTAACTCTCTTCACAACACAAAGGATCCCAGCATGACCACTCGCAATGCCCCGATCATCGAGGCCGCCTATGGCCGCACGCCGTCCCGCCCGCCGGTGTGGTTCATGCGCCAGGCTGGGCGCTCCCTGCCGGAGTACAAGAAGGTGCGCGAGGGCATCGACATGCTCGACTCCTGCTTCATGCCGGAGCTGCTCGCTGAGATCACCCTCCAGCCGGTGCGCCGCCACGACGTGGACGCTGCCATCCTCTTCTCGGACATCGTGGTCCCGCTCAAGGCGGCGGGCGTCGACGTCGAGATCGTCCCCGGCCGCGGCCCTGTCATGGACGCCCCGGTCCGTACCGAGGCCGACATCGCGAACCTGCCCATTCTTGACCACGAGATCACCGAGGTCGCCCAAGGTATCCAGATCATCAACGACGAACTCACCGAGACCCAAGCCCTCATCGGCTTCGTCGGCGCACCGTTTACTCTCGCCAGCTACCTCATCGAGGGCGGCCCCTCCAAGAACCACGAGCGCACCAAGGCGCTCATGCACTCCCAGCCCCAGCTGTGGCATGCGCTCATGGAACGACTCACGCCGACCATCATCGCGTTCCTCGAGCAGCAGATGGCTGCCGGCATCGACGCCATGCAGCTCTTCGATTCCTGGGCGGGCTTCCTCAACGAGGCGGACTACCGCGAGTTTGTCCTGCCCTACTCGACCCGCATTCTCGCTACTGCCGCAGGCCGGATTCCCCGCATTCACTTCGGCGTCGGCACCGGTGAGCTGCTCACGGCCATGTCCGAGGCCGGCTCCGAGGTCATGGGCGTCGACTACCGCGTCTCCATGGACGCTGCTGCGCACAGAGTCAACACCAAGGTCCTCCAAGGCAACCTCGACCCGGCGCTGCTCTTCGCTGGCGACGATGCCGTCCGCAAACAGGTACAAAGGATCAAGAGCGAGGTCGACGCCGCCGGCGTCGGCCACATCTGGAACCTCGGCCACGGGGTTCTGCCCACCACTGACGCCGACGCTATCACTCGCGCCGTCGCCATCATTCACAACGAAGGCTAGAGGAGAAGGCTAATAATGAAGATTGCCATCATCGGAGCCGGCGTCGCCGGGCTTACTGCGGCCTATGAGCTGCGCGACCACGAGGTGTACGTGTTCGAGGCGGCGGGGCGCATCGGCGGCAAGTTGCACACCGTGCCCTTCAACGACGGTCCTATGGACATGGGCGCCGAGGCCTTCATCGCTCGCCGCACGGACGCCGTCGCGTTCTTCGAGGAACTCGGCCTCACTGACTTTGCGCGTCCGAATCGGGAGCTGCGCCCCCGCATCTATTCCGGCGGCGAGCTCCACTTCCTGCCCAAGGGCGGCATGATGGGTATCCCGTCGCAGCCCATTGACCTGGTTTCTGATGAGACCAACGCCCGCATCGAAAACGAGCAGCCCTTCGAGTGGACCCCGGGCCAGGACGTCTCCGTGGGCAAACTCATTCGCCAGCAGTATGGCGATGACGTTGTCGACCACGTGGGCTCGGCGCTGCTTGGCGGCGTGTACTCTTGCACCGCTGATGACCTCGGCGTCCGCGCAACGGTGCCACAGCTTGCCGATGCCCTCGACACCCTCGCCGCCGAGGGCCCCGTCACCCTCTCCGCTGCCATCACGCACATCGAGTCCAACCGTTCGCCGGCCGAGGGCTCTGTCTTCGCCGCGTTCCCGGGTGGCTACGCGACGCTTTACGAGACCCTCGCCGAGAAATCTGGCGCCGAGATCCACCTCGACACCTTCATTTCGGGTGTCACAAAAACTGACGCTGGCTTCAAGGTCGCCGGTGCCCCCGCTGAGCTGGGCGAGTTCGACCGTGTCCTCTTCGCAACCCCGGCTCCCACCACCGCGCGCCTGCTACCGAAGGTCGCCCCCAAGGCTGCCGATGCCCTCAAGTCCGTCAAGCTCGCCAGCTCCGCCGTCGTTGGTTTCAACTTCGCGTCCAACGTCGACCCGGAGGGCAATAAGATTCCGGACGCCACCGGCATCCTCATCGCCGCTGACGAGCCCGACCTGCATGCAAAAGCATTCACCATCTCGTCTAACAAGTGGCCGCACATCGGCGAGCGCCCCGGCTTCATCGTCCGTGCTTCCTTCGGCCGCTATGGCGATGACGCCCTCGTCCGCGCCGAGGAAGACGACCTCGTCGACTACGCGCTCGACGATCTGCAGAAGATCACCGGCTTCGATGGCCGCGCGACCGGAGTGAACGAAATCTACACCCAGCGCTGGTTCGGTGGCCTGCCGCGCTACGACGAGACCCACCTTGCAACGGTCGAGGCCACGCGCGCAGCCATCGCCGAGGTTCCCGGCATCGACGTCACCGGCGCCTGGGCCGGCGGCGTGGGCGTGCCCGCGGTTATTGCTGACTCACGAGCAGCGGCAGCGCGATTGATCCAATAATGAGCACCGCAATGGCGGCCAAGAACGCCTTGGCCTGCCAGCGCGCGTAGTTGAAGTCGATGCCCACCCCGAAACGCTTCTCCACCAGCACGGCTGGGTCGTCTGGGTTGTAGTAGAACATGCCTGCCTTGTAGAGATGGTCGTTATCGGGGGATTCGGCTTCGGCGGCGGGCATGTCTTTCTGCGCGTTGATGAAGACCACGAGCATCCCGATGATGCCCAGCACACTCGCCGCCATAATCGACGTGAACCCCACCCACGTGTAGTCCGCGTACCGTGGCAGTACCGTGACAACCTGCGCCACCGCGAGCGCCGCGTTGAGTAGGACGACGAGGACGCCCGTGCCATCAATGCTCGCTGCGAGCATCGCGTGCGTGCGCACTTGCCCGGCCGGCGTGCGGTCCGAGCGAACGTGCACGAATGAGTAGCGAATGAGCAACGCGACCAGGGCATACGTCACTACCATTCCCAGAGCAACGAAGCTCATCAGGAAGACGGAGCCCACAGACTTATCGGCCCACGCATCGGGCTCGTTGGCCCCGTTCCAGTGCGTAGCGACGACATCCGGGATTTCGTCCCACCGCGCGACCACAATGAGCGCACCCGCCGCAGTCAGAAAAAGTGACGCCGCGATGCCAGCCCAAGGAAAAGAAAACCGTGGCTCGGAGGTGACGCTGCCAGCGATGACGGTGTCGACGCCTTCGAACCACCCGCCTTCGGCCTTAGCTTTGAGGATTGTGTGGCGTTCAATGACGTAAGCAACGAGCGATCCCGCCACGACGAGCATCGAGGTCAGCGAGGCGAGAACGGGGTACTCCCACAGCACTACCGTGAGCACCGTGGCTGCGATTCCAACGCTCCACACGATGGTGCGGTAGGAGCGCAGCGCGGAGGTGACGGCGGCATCGGAAAGCTGGGCATGCGGGACGCGAACGCCGAGCGGGGCGGTCGGGGTGAACCGCGGCGCTGCTGCAAGGATGAATGTGAGCGCGAGGGTGAGCGCGGCCATAGAGATTATGAACACTGGACGAGTCCCTTCTTGAGGGTGGCAAGGATGGCCTCAATATCGGCGTCGCTAAACCCTTGGGCGCGGGCCTTCGTGGCCAAGCGAAGCGCGTCGCTCGCAAGACGTGCGCGCTGCTGCGGAGTAGGAACGCGCTTTTTAATGACGCTGCCTGAGCGACCGCGGGTCTCAATGACGCCGTCTGCTTGGAGCGCGTCGTAGGCCTTTTTCGCTGTGGCCGGGTTAATGCCGAACTCCGCGGCGACGCGGCGCACCGGATCGAGTTTGTCGCCCTCTTTAAGCTCGCCGCTTGCGATGGCTTCTAGGATGCGGTCATGGATCTGCTGGTACAGCGGGACCTCGGAGTCGGGTTCGAGGGTAATAAACATGCGAAACTCCCCAATCTATTTTGTGCCACATCTTATGGTACAGACTGTATTGATGCAAGTGGTACAGAATGGGTTTGTTAATGTTAACGACTTGCGACTCCCCGTTGAATGCGGCCCTGCCGGACGACGAGCGATCGGCAACGGCTAGTGCCCGCTAGATGGGTAAGTTGCAGGCTACAGAGATTGGAACCACTGCCCGACGTCTTGAGATTTTGAGGGGATCATCTCGCGCGGCACACGTTACGGCTTCAAAACAAGGCCGTTGAGGCATATTTGTCGGGGCGGTGGCCTTGTGCCGAGGGCTAGTAGTGAGCTGAGTGCCGGCGTCACTTTTTCTGACGGTCGGGCGCGCGTCCTTTTTAATCCTTGTGGACGAAGATGGACGAGAAGTCCTCGTTGCCGTGGCCGAGTTCCTGCTGGTGCTCGAAGCGTGCGATGGCGGCCTCGACGGCGGGCAGCGGCTCGGTGGCCGTGGCGACCATGAGCTTGGAATCCTTGCACAGTGCGTCCACCGTGAAGTCGCCCGGATCGGTCGAACGCTCGCCGCGGATGAATGGGCCCTTCATGGTGGCCATGAAGTTGAGGCCTGTGATGGAGAGCATGTCAAGGACCTGCTCCTCGCTGAAGCCCTCGGCGTCGCCGAGCACGAGGGCTTCCTTGACGCCCTCGGCCATGACAGAGAGCGCCATGTTGGCGAGCAGCTTGCCGGTCGCGGCGGCCGCGCCGGAGTCGACGGGGATGAGCTTGTCGGGGTGGGCCCAGGGGCGGGCGATCTCGACGGCGAGATCCCTGATCTCGCGATTCGCGCCGCCCACATAGACGCCCAGCTCGCCCGCGCGGGCCGGACCGAGCGACCCCACGACGGGCGCGTGGACGTACGTGGGCACGGCCTCTGCGAACTCGCGGGCGGCGGCAGGGGAGACAGTCGTCGTGTCGATCCACGGGATACCGGCGGGGATAACGTCAGTTTTAATGACGGCCTCGCGCACATCGTCAGGGCTGAAGAGCGAGGTGATGATGACCTCGGCGTCCTTGACAGCGCCCTGCGGAGTCGCGGCCTGTGTAGCGCCCTCGTCGACGAGCGGCTGCGCGCGCTCGGCAGTGCGGTTCCACACGGTGACCTCGTGGTCCTTCAAAAGATGACGGGCCAATTCAGTGCCCATACGGCCAGTACCTAAAAATGCGATCTTCATGGAATCGAGTGTGCCAGAATGGTGCGCAGGCGCGCAGAGTTTTGCGCCCCGGACGAGGGAGCCGTACCCGGCCACGCGACAAGACGGCCAGAAGGATAGCTATGTCTTGGCTCGTGTTGGTAATCTCCGGTTTGTTTGAGGCGGTGTGGGCGACCGCGCTCGACCGCTCGGCAGGCATGACGAAGCTCTGGCCCACTGTCATTTTCTTTGCGGGGCTCGCGGTGTCTATGGGCGGGCTCGCGTGGGCGCTTAAGTCGCTTCCGGTGGGAACTGCGTATGCCGTGTGGGTGGGCATCGGCGCGGTGGCGACGCTGGGCTACTCCTTCCTCACGGGTGCTGAGACGATGACCGCGGTGAAACTGCTGTTCGTGGCGATGATTGTGGGCGGAATTATCGGGCTGAAGGTCACCGGCTAGGCGGAACTAGAACGGCGCGGGCTCGTCCGGGTCGGGCTGCGGGGCCTCGTAAATTTCAACAATCTGGCCGTCGAGCTCGATCTTGAGGGCCTGGGCCTCGGCGCGGGAGCTGCGGCGACGGGCCTGGATGTTCTGGGAGACGGACTGGACCCAGTGCTTCTGCTTGGGCGAGAGCGGGCCCGAGGGCTCCGTGATTTCCCAGGTGCCGTCCTCGAAAAGGAAGACAAGATCTCCCGTTTCCGGGTGAGGGATGTAATAGAAACGCCCGTCCGTCTTCATATTGTGGTGGTGCTGGCAGAAGGAGAACAGGTTCGACGGGTGCGTGGGGCCACCGTCAGAAAAATCGACGCAATGATCCTTCTGGCACTTGTGTGCGGGGCGCTTACATCCAGGGAAGCGACACGTGCCGTCGCGGCCCTCGATGAATTTCGCCATGACGTCCGGTGTCTTGTACGAACAAGACTCCTCGACCTGGGACTCGTCGCGAACCACGGTGGGCGTTAGATTTTCTAACGTCGTGCCATAGCCCTCGATGAAGGTGGGCGCGAATTCCACGTCCGTCGCGCGGTATGTGTGGAGGATGACGTGCGCGGTGGGCTTGACGGCGCCAGTAAGCAGCGCCACGGCGGCATCGGCAAGCGGGACGCCGAGCTCCTTGGCCATCTCGCGGACCTGCTGGTCGATGATGGCGCGGGTTTCTTCCTCGACCTCGAGGGAGATGAATTCGGAATCGGAGCGGAAGCGGCGCTTCTTGTGCCCCTTGCGCATGGCGATGGTGTCATCGAGCGCCGTGATGATTTCGCGGACCCGGCGCACGATATTGGCGCGCGTGGGCAGATGTTGGTTGGCGCGCCGGGGCGTGAGGTAGTCGATGAGCGCCTGATCGACCTGGTCGTAGAGGAACTGCGGTGCGACGCCGAGGCGGTCGAGCGCCTTGTCAATGCCGATGAGACGATTGAAGTCGAGCAAGAAATACTTTGCCTGGAGGGCAGCCAGCTTGGGCAGCTCGCGCAGGCGGTAGAGGGCGGAGATGTAGTTATTGATTTCGGTGAGATCCTTGCCCGTGATGGCCTGAAGGCGGCGCAGGACGAGATCGATGTCGAGAGAGGGCTCCGGGAGATGCTTTTCCCAGAATGCGAATTCTTCGCGGTGCATGCGGGCGGCTTCGCGGGTCTCGGGGCAGTCGGGGTTGGTGGGAGCGTAGAAACGGGTGGGCGGGGTGGAAGTAGTGGTGGCGGTCGTCATGATTCGGCTCCGGGAGAGATATGAAGGAGGGGAACTAACGTACGAATGCCACTCTAAAACAGGGGGTCAACATGAACGCATGTATATGCGTTGAACAGCGGTTATGTGAAGTTCAGGTGGTCTGGCATGCGGGGGGCAGGAAGCGCAGGGATGTTCGGCATTTGGGGTGGTGGCGGCAGAGTAGGTTGCGGCAGGGTGGGCGGCGCAGGAAGCGGCGGCAGGGTCGGAGCGGGAGGTGGCGGCGGCAAGGTGGGGACGGTGGGCAGAGCAGGAAGTTCGGGCATGCGAGGGAGCGCGGGAGCCTTGGGTCGTGCGGGCTTCGGCGCAGGAGCCGGAGCCGGGGCGGGCGGAGGTGTCGAAAGGGCCGGCGCAGATATGCGGACCGATGTAGACGTGGATGTGTGCGCGAGGGTGGGAGAGGGGGCATCGGAAAGCGTGGGCGGGGGTGTGGAAGGGCGCGGGCGCAGGGGCGTGGGAGAAAGAGCGGGCGTCCATTCGGCGAAGACGGGCGTGGTGGTGTGGCGCGGTGCGAGCGACGGCGCAGGTGCAGCGCAGGCACACAAGGACAAGGTGAGAGCGGTAATGGCAGAAAAAGTGACGGTGCGTGTGAGCACGATATCCCCCCGGGTATGTGACAGTGTGTGACCCCAGATTAAGCGAGGTGAGGCGCGGTGGCAATATCAGACTTTTGTATGGCGCTTAAATAGTTACAATGATTCCCATGCCTAATATCTCCCAGTCCCAGCAGTGGTTCGAGCGTTCTTCCCAAGTCATCCCCGGCGGCGTGAATTCGCCGGTCCGCGCGTACGGTTCGGTGGGCGGTCAAGCCCGCGTTATCGCACGGGGCAAGGGCTCGCGCCTGTGGGACGTGGACGGTAACGAGTACGTCGATTTGGTGAGCTCCTACGGCCCCATGATTCACGGCAACGCACACCCGGAGATTATCGAGGCCGTACAGAAGGCGGCCGTGGATGGCCTGTCCTTCGGCGCGCCCACGGAGGGCGAGGCTCTCCTCGCGGAGGCTATCGTCGAGCGCACCGCTGCGGAGAAGGTCCGTATGGTCAACTCCGGCACGGAGGCCACCATGTCCGCCGTGCGTCTGGCCCGCGGTTTTACGGGCCGTTCTAAAGTCCTCAAGTTTGATGGTTGCTACCACGGCCACGTGGACGCGCTGCTTGCCGCCGCGGGCTCCGGCGTTGCGACGTTCGCGCTCCCGGATTCCCCGGGCGTGACGGGTGCGACGGCGGCGGATACCATCGTCGTGCCCTACAACGATTTGGAGGCCGTGAAGAAGGCTTTTGCTGAGCATCCGGGCGAGATTGCCTGCATCATCGCGGAGGCCGCCGCCGGCAACATGGGCACTGTCGCTCCGGCTGAGGGCTTCAACGCGGCGCTCAAGGAGATTGCGCACGCGGACGGCGCGCTGCTCATCCTCGACGAGGTCATGACCGGTTTCCGTACCTCCTACAAGGGCTGGTACGGCGTGGATGGCGTTGCAGGCGACCTCGTCACCTTCGGAAAGGTCATCTCCGGCGGCCTGCCCGCCGCGGCCTTTGGCGGCCGCGCCGAGATCATGGATTACCTTTCGCCGCTGGGCCCCGTCTACCAGGCGGGCACCCTCTCCGGTAACCCCGTGGCGATGGCCTCTGGCCTCAAGTCGCTGGAGCTTGCCGATGCCCCCCTCTACGACCGCTTGGCTTCCCATGCGGACCGTCTCACCGGCATCCTGTCTGCTGCGTTGTCCGCCGAGGGCGTCGCGCACCATATCCAGCGCGCGTCCACGATGTTCTCCCTGCGCTTCGCGGAGGGCGAGGGTCACAACTTCGAGGAGATGAAGGCCGCGGAGACGTACCGCTTTGCCCCGTTCTTCCACGCGCTGCTGGAGAACGGCGTCTACGCTGCGCCGTCGCCGTTCGAGACGTGGTTTGTATCTGACGCGCTCACCGACGATGATTTTGAGGTAATCGAGAAGGCCGCCAGTGTGGCGGCGAAGGCCGCGGCCGCTGCGCAGCCGGCATCCTAAAAGGAGAACACACTATGTCGACGACCATCGTGCACTTGGTGCGCCACGGCGAGGTGCACAACCCGGAGAAGCTTCTCTACGGGCGCATTCCGGGCTACCATCTGTCCTCGCGCGGCTTCTCCCAGGCTGCGCGTACCGCGCAGTCCTTCCTGGGTCACGACGTGGAGCACTTGGTGGCCTCGCCTCTGCAGCGCACCCAGGAGACCGCGGGTGAGATCGCCAAGGTCGTGGGCCTCGACGTGGAGACGGACAAGGGCCTTATCGAGTCCGGCAACCAGTTTGAGGGCCTGCGCACCAAGGGCTGGAACTCGCAGCTGTGGAACCCCAAGCGCTGGCCGCTCATGCGCAACCCGCTGGAGCCGTCGTGGG
This sequence comes from Corynebacterium sp. CMW7794, assembly GCF_001563605.1. Classification (NCBI taxonomy): domain Bacteria; kingdom Bacillati; phylum Actinomycetota; class Actinomycetes; order Mycobacteriales; family Corynebacteriaceae; genus Corynebacterium; species Corynebacterium sp. CMW7794. The sequence goes on along the minus strand of NZ_KQ961714.1, from coordinate 94,346 downwards.
GCGAGCACTTCGACGTCATCGCGGATCGCATGATGGCCGCCGTCGAGCGTGGCCGCGTCGCCGCCGAGGGCCACGAAGCCATTCTGGTGTCGCACCAGTTGCCCATCGTCATGGTGCAGCGCACTGTGCTGGGCAAGCGCCTGGCCCATGCCCCCTGGAATCGCGAATGCGAGCTCGCCTCCGTGACCTCGCTCGTGTTTAAGGGCTCCGAAATCACTGACATCTTCTACTCCGCACCGGCACATGAAATTTAAGATCGCTATCGCCGTTGTAGTCGCCGGCCTTACTTTGAGCGCCTGCACCTCGGACAACGCGGACCAAGCCGTCGCCCAGGGGGGAACCTTCGAGTTCATCTCGCCCGGCGGCCAGACCGTCATCGAGTATCCCGCGGAAGAGCGCAAGCCGCTGCAGGACTTCTCGGGCGAGTCCCTCCTGGAAGAAGGGAGGACGATTTCGCTCTCCGATTTCAAAGATGAGATCGTCGTGCTCAACTCGTGGGGCCAGTGGTGCGCGCCGTGCCGCTCCGAGTCGGATGACCTGCAGCGCGTCCAGGAGGAGTTGGACAAGCGTGGCACCGGCACCATCCTGGGCATTAACGTCCGCGACTACAACCCGGACATCTCGCGCGACTTCGTGAAGGATAACGGGATTACCTACCCGTCCATCTACGATCCGCCGTTCAAGACGGCCGCTGCGCTCGGCGGCGTGCCCACGTCCGTCGTGCCCACCACCATCGTGCTCGACAAGCAGCACCGTCCCGCCGCCGTCCTCCTCAAGGAGACGACGGACAAGGAGCTGCTCGAGATCATCGACAAACTGGAGCAGGAATAGATGGGCGAGGCTTTCGCTGATGCCGCGGCGAGCGGCCCACTGCTGCTGGGCCTGCTCGCCGCCGCCGCGGCCGGACTCGTGTCCTTCGCGTCGCCGTGCGTCGTGCCGCTCGTGCCGGGCTATATCTCATACCTCGCCTCCGTCGTCGGCGGCTCGGTGGAGTACGACGCGGCGGGCGTGCGCGTGTCGGGTCGTCGCGGCCGCGTGACGCTCGCGGCAATCCTCTTCGTGCTCGGGTTTACCGTGGTCTTCATGCTCGCGACGGTCTCCGTCTTCGGCGCGATCTCGGCGCTCCGGCTCAATGCTGACTCCTTGATGCGCGTGGGCGGCGTCATCACGATCCTCATGGGCATCGTCTTCATGGGCATCGTGCCGGTCCTGCAGAAGGACACGCGCATGGCGCCCAAGCGCTGGACCACGTGGCTGGGCGCGCCGCTCCTCGGTGGCGTCTTTGCCCTCGGCTGGACCCCGTGCCTGGGGCCGACGCTCACGGCCATCATTTCGGTGAGCGCTGGCACCGCGGGCATGACGGCGGTGCGGGGCACGTTCCTCATTGTTGCCTACTGCCTGGGCCTGGGACTGCCGTTTGTGCTCGTGGCCTTGGGCTCGGCTAAGGCAGTGCGCTCCGTCGACTGGTTGCGGCGCCATACCCACGCTATCCAGATCTTCGGCGGCGTGCTCATGATCCTCGTCGGCCTCTCCCTCGTGACGGGGCTGTGGGCAGAGTTTATTAACCTCATCCAGCAGTGGACTTTCAACTACGGCGCGACGCTTATCTAGCAGTCGCGTCTATGTAAGGAGACTTCGTGAAATATTTGCGCAAGGCGTGGCACTGGCTCACCAGTATGCGCACGGCACTGGCCCTGCTTTTCTTGCTCGCCGCCGCCGCCATTCCGGGGTCTCTGTTGCCACAGCGCTCGCTCAACGAGACGAACGTCAACGAGTACATTGCCTCCAACGGCAAGGTCGCGGAGATCTACGACAAGCTTCAGCTTTTCGATGTCTTCGAATCCGTGTGGTTCCAAGCCATCTACCTGTTGCTGGCCATTTCGCTTATCGGATGCATCATCCCGCGCTCATGGGATCACTACAAGGCGTGGCGTTCCAAGCCCACGCGTGCCCCGCGCTACCTGGAGAAGATGCCGCTGCATGCGGCCGCGACCTCGGAACGCTCCTTCGACGAGCTGCAGGCCTCCGCAAAGAAGATGCTGGGCAAGTGGCGTTTCACGGAGGTGCAGCCGGACGAGGATCGCGCCGGGGCGTATTCCATTTCCGCCGAGCGCGGCTACGCCCGCGAGCTGTTTAACCTCATCTTCCACATCGGTCTCGTGGCTATCCTTGCCGCGGTGGCGCTGGGCAAGTTCTTCTCCTACGAAGGCATGGTCATCGTCGTGACGCAGTCCGGCTCCTACGAGAACGCGACGAAGGTCGACCAGTCCACGGAGTTCTGCAATACCTCGACCTCGAACTTCGACTCCTTCCGTGCCGGAGCGCTTTTCGACGGCACAGGCCTCAACCCCTTCTGCTTCATCGCGCATGACTTCACCGCGAAGTACCTGTCCAATGGCCAGGCCGAGATGTTCACCTCGAATATCTCGTATGCCGAGGGCCAGGATATCTACAAGGACGAGTCTGAGTGGCAGGACTACCAGCTGCAGGTCAATCACCCGCTGCGCCTGTCCACGGACCGCGTCTACCTGCAGGGGCACGGCTACGCACCAACCGTGACCATCGAATGGCCGAATGGCGAAAAGCGCACGCAGACCATGCAGTTCCAGCCCACGGAGACGACCCGCTTCCTCTCTTCGGGCGCTATGCGCTTCGACCCGCCGGCGGGCATGTACCCGGACCTCTATGAGCGTCGCCAGAACCAGATCGCGCTGCAGGGCCTTTTTGCACCGACGGCCGAGTGGACCGGCGAGAACGGCAAGATGCTCGCCTCGGCATACCCGGCACTGACAGACCCGGCGCTCGCTATTGACATCTACCGCGGCGACGCGGGCCTCGACACAGGTGTCGCGCAGTCCATCTTCTCGCTCGACTCATCGCTCATGCACTCGGGTCAGCTCCAGAAAGTCGACCGCGTCAACCTCACACAGGGCGAGTCGGTCACGCTCGACGACGGCACGAAGCTCACCTTCGACGGCGCCTCCGAGTTCGCGAATTACCAGATTTCTCACAACCCGGCCCAGACACCGCTGCTCATTGCGGCGCTCGCCATGCTGCTCTCGCTCGTGGGCTCGCTCGTCATCAAGCGCCGCCGCGTGTGGGTGCGCCTGCGCCCGAACGATGATGGCACCACCCAAGTCGAGATGGGCGGTCTCGCGCGCACGGACCGCGCTGGCTGGTCCGAAGAATTCGACAAACTCTACCGCATCCTCATGGAGCTGCCGGACGCGGACGAGGTTGAAGAAGACGATATCTGGGTCGACGACTAGCGTCTTACCCCCGTATCCAGGTCATTAGCAGGATATAAAACTCCGTCAAAAGTTGGACTCGGTCGCCGGGGCGGGGTAGCCTGTGTAACCATGCTCGTCGATCAGAACCTGTCCAATTTCTCGGACTTATCGTTTAGGACTGCGCTGGTCCTTTACGTGATTTCTCTGTTCCTGTCCCTCTTTTACTACGTGCGCATCCAAGCCGTCATCGACGCACGGCGCGCCCTGAAGGCGGCGGTGCCCGCCGCGGGTCAGTCGGGCGGCGTTCTCCTTGAGGAACGCCCCAGCAACCTGCAAGAAAATGCGGAGAAGGCCGAGGCTACCGCGAACAAGATTGGTGGCATGCTGCAGTCGCTGCTGTGGATCGGCATTGCCGTCCACGTCGTCGCCATCGTGCTGCGCGGCCTGTCTGCGCACCGCTTCCCGTTCGGCAACCTCTACGAGTACGTCCTCATGGTCACCGCGGGCGTCATGATCGTCTCCTCCATCGCGCTGCAGCGCAAGGAGTGGCGCACCCTGTGGCCGTGGATCCTCGTCCCGGTCCTGGCACTCATGTTCTTCGGCGGCACGAAGCTCTACGCCGAGTCCGCCCCCGTCGTCCCGGCGCTGCGCTCCTACTGGCTGCCGGTGCACGTCACCGTCGTCTCCCTCGGCGCTGCCATCGGCCTCTTCTCTGGTCTGTCCTCGCTGCTGAGCATGCTGCGCAGCTGGCAGCCGAAGGGGAAGGAGCATGGCTTTATTGGGGGCATCGTCAAGCCGTTGCCCACCGCGACGAAGCTGGATACTCTCGCGTACCGTACCGCTGTCATTACGCTGCCCACGCTGGGCCTGGGTATCGTGCTCGGCGCCATCTGGGCCGAGGCCGCCTGGGGCCGCTACTGGGGTTGGGACCCGAAGGAAACCGTCTCCTTTGCGACGTGGGTTCTGTACGCCGCGTACCTCCACGCACGCGCTACTCCATCAATGCGGAAGGCTGCTCCGTGGATAAATATCGTGGCTATGGCTACGATGGTCTTTAACCTGTTCTTTATCAACATGGTCGTCTCCGGCCTGCATTCCTACGCGGGCCTGAACTAGCTTCTGCTTGAGTGAGGTTCCCCGTGTCTGAGGAAAGCCCGTTAAACCGTACGCGCAATAAACAAGGCAAGCCTGCTGGCGATAATCCGGCGTTGCTTGACCTTGGCGCGCAGCTCGCCGCGCGCCGCCGTGAACTGGGCATTTTGCAGCAACAGCTTGCCGATGCCGCCGGTATCTCCCGCTCCACCCTCCACACCATCGAGCATGGTGGCACGGGCGTGCGCTGGGAAAAAGTCGTGGCCGTTGCAGATGCGCTGGGCCTCGAGATGACCTTCACACAGCGCTAATCTTCAGCGCTATTTTTCGTCTTCGTTCTTCTTCTGCTCCCGTTCGCGTGCGCGGCGCTCCTTGAAGCGCTTCTTGTCGAGCTCCCACAAAAAGTTCTCATCATCGTCCGGCCCCTTGATCTGCGGGGTGGCCGGGCCTTGCACGTTTTTCCGGTTGTTGTTCCACGTGCCGGGGCCAAAGGCCTTCCAGACGAGGATGACGGCAACGACGATGAGGACGAGGAGGAGGATTCTACCCATGGGGGCCATTCTAGCTTTTCGGGTTTCGCGCGGGGCGCGTAGAATCATACGAATGATTGAGGAGAATACGAACCCCGAGCCGCCGGCACCGGATCCGGAGCTGCGTAAGAAGTCGCGTCGCGCCATGGTGAAATACGGCCTGGCCCGCCTGGGACTCTTCCTCGTGCTCACGGTTATCATTCACGGCATCGTGCTGCTCGTGAACGCCCCCGTCATGTTGCTCATCTCGGCGATGCTTGCGCTCTTCCTTGCGCTGCCGCTGTCCATGCTCATGTTCACCAGGTGGCGCGTGGAGGCCACCGAATCGCTCGCCGCGTACTCCGCGCAGCGCAAGGCGCACAAGGCGTGGGTCGAACAGGAGCTCGCGGGCCGTTAAACCTGGCTTCCGCGTGGAACCCAAGCGTGGAGCCCAAGAGGGTGTCATTGAGATGGTGCATTGTGGTCCTTAGAAGATGAATTACACCTTCTCAGGTACACCTTTTACTTTCGCGGGCGCGACCGAACAGAAAAACTAACGTCCGAAGAGTGCGGCGATAATGAGCATGACCGGCAGCGCGCCGAAGGTCGTGATGAAGACGGTGTCGCGCGCGACAGTCTGGCCCGCTTGGAAGGTCGCCGCATAGTTGTAGACCTGCTGCGCCGTCGGTAGCGCGGCGAGGATCGTGGCCGCATAGACCGCGTCAGCGTCGAGGCCAACGAGGGTGGCTACGGCGAAGGCGATGGCGGGCATGCCAGCGAGCTTGAGACCAGAAGAGACGAGCACCTGGGTGCGCACGGTGGCATCGGAAAGCACACCGGAGGTCTTGAGCGAGGCGCCGAAGCTCATGAGGATCATGGGGATGGAGGCGCCGCCCAGCAGATGAATGGGTTCCGTAATGGGTTCGGGGACGTGGATGCCTGTGTAAGCGACGATGAAGCCGAGGATGCTCGCCACGACCATGGGGGAGAGCAGTCCGGTTTTCACCGCGCCGAGGAGCGACTTTCCGCCCAGCGCGCCCAGGATGATGGGCGTGAAGAGCACCATCTGGATAAAGACCATGGGGATGGCGTACGTCGAGTCGCCGAGGACGTAAATGGAGACCGGCAGGCCAATGTTGACCGAGTTGAAGTAGCTCGCGGCGGCGGCGCCGGAGGTGGCGTTGGCGAGGCCCTTGCGCCAGAAGAGCGCAAGGTAGAGCCCGGAGACGATGACGGTCGTCACGATGATAATGAGTGTGACCGGTGTGAAGACATTCGCCGGATCGGAACGCGCGACGGAGTCAAAGAGAAGCGCCGGGGTCGCCGCGTAGAACGCCACGCGGTTGAACATGAGACGCTCTCGGTCGCTGGCAATGACCCCGCGCACGGCGAGGAACCAACCAATGAAGATGACCGCCAGGATGATGGCGAAGCCCGTGAGAACGCCCTGCATGCGCTAGATGAAAGCCACGGCGATTGCGGTGAGCAGTGCCCAGATGAGCATCGCGCGGCCAGCGAGGCCGAGGACCGGGATGAGCTGGGGGCCGCGGGCGCCACGGTTGACGGTGCGCACCGCCTGCAGCGCGAACGGGAAGTAGAGCAGGCCCGCGAGCGCTGCCCAGGAACCGAACGCAATGATGATCGTGTACACGGTGGGCAAGAGCAGCAGCGCGGTAAAGAGCAGGCGAGATTTCTGGTCGCCGAGGCGCACCGCGAGGGTGATCTTGCCGGCCTCGGTGTCCGAGGGGATGTCGCGGATATTGTTCGCCAGGTTTACCGCGGAGCTCATGCCGCCCACACCGATGGCGAGGAGCACGCCGGTCCAGGAGGTGGCGTGAGCCTGCGTGAACTGCGTGCCGAGGACGGCGACGAGGCCGAAGAAGACGAAGACGGCGACCTCGCCCAGTCCCATGTAGCCGTAGGGGTTCTTGCCGCCGGTGTAGAACCACGCGCCCGCGATACACAGGGCGCCGACGAGGATGAACCACCAGGCGTCCGCGGAGATAGACAGCGCGATACCCGCGAGTGCGGCGACGCCGAAGCAGGCGAAGGCCGCGTACTTGACGTGTTGCGGTTTCGCTAATCCGCCACCGGTAAGGCGCTGCGGGCCGGTGCGGTCTTCGTCCGTGCCGCGGATGCCGTCCGAGTAGTCGTTCGCGTAGTTGACACCCACGATAAGAGCCCATGCGACGAGGAGCGCGAGGAGCGCGCGCCCGATGTGGAATCCACCGAGCGCTGCGGCAGCGCCCGTGCCCGCGACGACGGGGGCGAAGGCGTTGGCCCATGTGTGCGGGCGGGCTCCTTCGAGCCAGTCATGAGCGGTCGCGGGATACTTCTGAGCGGGTGTGGTCATGGAACATATTGTGCCACGCGCGGGTGCGGGCTCTGAATGCAGGATCGCTAGACTGTTATTCATGGATGAACACCTTCGGCTGGCGGACTTGCCCGAGCGCACCCAGGATTATCTCAAGGTCCTGTGGGATATTGCGGAGCATACCGGCGGGGACGCGGTGCCGCTGGGCGAACTGGCGCGGCGCACGGGCCAGAAGCTGCCCACGGCCTCGGAGGCGGTGAAGCGTCTGGCGGCGCAGCGGCTCGTCTATCACGAGCGCTACTCGGGCGTGCAGCTCACGGAGGAAGGCCGCCGCCTCGCCATGGGGATGGTGCGCCGCCACCGGCTGCTGGAGACCTTCCTCGTCACGACGCTGGGCTACACGTGGGACGAGGTCCACGAGGACGCGGACCAGCTCGAGCATGCGTGCTCGGATCTCTTCGTTGAGCGTCTCGACGCGCTGCTCGGCTCGCCCGCGCGCGACCCGCATGGCGATCCCATCCCAGATCCGGAGGGTCGCATCGAGGACCTGGGCACAGCCACGCTTGCCGATGCCCCCGTGGGCGCCACCGTCGCCATCGAGCGGGTCCGCGACGAGGACGCCGAGTTGCTGCGCTATCTCCAGGAACATGGGGTGCGCGTGGGCGAGAGCGTGACCGTTGAGGCGGTCGTCGCGGGACTCGTGCGGGTACGGGTCGGAGACGCCGTGATGCCGCTCGCGCTTGACGCGGCACGCGAGGTTACGGTCTCGGGAATGTAGATTTTTTGCGGCTGCACGGTTCCTCGTGTGCCGCTTATACCTGCAGGTTATCCATGTTTGAAGTAGGGTGTTCAGCACGTTGAACTATGCGGTGGGGGTTAATAGAGGAAAATTGTTGGGAACCATTGGGGTTTCCCTGTCGACAACTGACACGTGATTTCAATAATTCATTTGTCGCCGAGGAGCTTCGGCGTTCTCAGAAGGCTCCACACTGTCGCGGGCGTCATCGTTGCGCCCTTCCTCATCGCTGCCGCGCTCACGGGCGTGCTCTATGCGCTCGCGCCGAGCCTGGAGAAGTTCGTCTATGCCGACCTCACCCGGCCCTCGGGTGAAGCAGTTGTCTCGCTCGAGGACCAGGTCGAGGCAGCGCGCGAGGTGTATCCGGATCTCGCGCTCAACACCGTCCAGGTCATCCCGGGGGAGAACACTCGCGTGCTGTTTGCGGATGACGCGCTGCCCTCGAAGAGCTACACGCACGCGGTCTTCGTGGACCCGGCGACGGGTGAGGTGCGCGGCGAAAAGGTCCAGTACGGCAGCTCCCGTGCGCTGCCGCTGCGCGCGTGGCTATCCAATGGCCACCGCTCGCTGTGGCTCGGCGAGCCAGGCCGGCTCTACTCGGAGCTCGCCGCGAGCTGGATGGGCGCACTCACCATCGGCGGACTTGTGCTCTGGCTTGGCCGCCGGAAGCGCACTCGCGGCACGCTGCGCACGCATGCGTGGTTGGGTGCCCTGTGCTCTGCTGGATTTCTCTTCCTCACGGTGACGGGACTGACATGGTCCTCCGTGGCCGGCGGGAACATTGGCAAGCTACGCACACTGCTCCACTGGAAGGCGCCGCAGCTCTCGGCCTCGGCCAGCGAGCATGCTGGTCACGGTGCGGGTTCCATGGAGCACATGGACATGGGGCCGGATCTTGCGTCGCTTGATGGCGCCTATGACGTGGCGCGCGAGGCTGGGCTGCGCGGAATCCTCAACCTGCAGCCGAACGGTGCCGCGTGGAATATCACGGAGGCGCGCGCTCCCTTTGTCTTCCATAACGACGCCATCGCCGTGGTGGACGGCCACGTTGTGGAGCGTGTCAATTTCTCTGAGTGGCCGCTCGCGGCGAAGCTCACCGAGTGGCTTATCAATCTCCACATGGGCTTCCTCTTTGGACTGGTCAATCAGATTGTGCTGGCGCTTATCGCGCTCGCGCTGCTCGTCGTGAGCATTCTGGGCCTTGTCATGTGGTTCCGGAGGGGGCGGCGCTTCGCGGGCCCCCAGGGCTTCGGCAAGCTCTCGAAGCCGGCGCTGGTGACGCTCGTGCTGTGCCTGGTCATCTACGCCATTATCGCGCCGCTCTTTGGCATCTCGCTCGTGGTCTTCCTCGTCGTGGACGCCGTGTGGCGGGCTATTAGAGGCGCTGGCGCGACAGGAAGTTCCACACCTCCTGCGACGCGTCCGGCGTCCGATTCCACGTATGATTCTGTGAGTTCGTGATGAGCTGCAGTTCTTCCTTCGCACACGCGTAGACGTGGCGCTGGCCGCCGGGGATGTTCTCGATGCGTGGCGGGAACGCGCAGGCATTGCGCTTGATGTAGCTGCTCATGAGGTGGTCCACGTCGAGGAAGTGCGCGCCGTTGTGGCGGTAGCCGCCGTGATAGAACATCATCGTGTCGCCGGTGCCATGCATGATGAGGAACGGGATGGCCTCGTTCCGGCAATTCATGTTGACGGGGTCGTAGTAAGCGCCGCCCACGGCGGCCACGCCCGCGAAGACGTGGGGCAGGTGGCACGCGACGACCGCGGTCATGCCGCCGCCGTTGGAGTGACCCGTGGCGTAGATGCGCCGGCGGTCCACGTTGTAGGTGCGGTCGAGCTCATCGATGATCTGCGTGATGAACGCGAGGTCCTCGCCGGGTCGCACGACCGCGTAGGGCGCGCCCTCCCAGCCGTGGTTGATGGACTCGGGGTAGATGCGGATGGCCTCGCGCGCTGCACCCGTCTCGTTGAGGCGTGAGTAGCGGCGGAAATTCTCCGGGCTATCGCGCCAGCCGTCGAAGCCGAAGATGACCGGGGCGGGACGCGCCGGGTTATAGTGCGTGGGCATCTCGATGAGGTAGCGCCGCGTGCGGCCGGTGGACTGAGTGAAGACCTGGCCGCCGGTGCCGTTGACGAAGAACGGGGCGGGCTTCGCGTTACCCACGCGCGGGGCCGGCGCGGCGGGAAGCTGCGCCTGGGAACTTCCGGGGATGGCGCCGAGCTGCTCGTTGACCTGCGCGGTGAGGTCGGCGGCGGCTCGGTTGAGCTGGTTTGCCGTTTGGCTGCTCATGTGCTGCAGATCATCGAGGGGCGCGGCAGTGGCGATGGGGGTGGCGATTGGGGCGGCGAGGGAGAGGAGGCCGGTGAAGAGCATGGCTGTCTTCGCGCGGCCTCAGAAGTTAGCAAATTTCACTCCCGTAACCTTAGTAAAAGCTGTGGGTCGTGTCTACGCTTTCTGAAAAAGGGCGGTGACGGCGCGGCGGTCGACCTTGCCGGGGCCAGTGAGTGGCATCTCGGGCAGGCGTTTTACGTCCTTCGGCACCTGCCAGCGGGGCAGGTCGTCGAGGGCGATGAGGATGTCTGTACGGGAGGCCCAGCCGGTGTAGGCAGCGACGATCATCTGCCCCAGGCGCTTATCGGGGATGCCCACGACGCAGGCGGCGTCGACGCCGGGGATATGGAGGAGGAGCTGCTCGAGGGCCTCGGGGTGGAGTTTGAGCCCGCCCGAATTGATGATGTTGTCCAGGCGCCCGGTGACGGTGAGGGTGTCGCCGTTGAGGTAGCCAGCGTCGGAGGTGGCGAACCACCCGTCGTGGAAGGCATCGGAATGCACATTGCGGTAACCGTGCGCGATGGTGGGGCCGCCCAAGAGGATGCGACCGTCATCGTCGATCTGGATTTCCGTATCACGAAGTGAGACGCCATCGTAGACGCAGCCACCGGCGGTCTCCGAGGAACCGTAGGTGGTGACGGGACGAATGCGCAGTTTGCGGGCGGATTCGAGGAGCTGAGGGTGCGTGGCGGCGCCGCCGACGAGGATGGCGTCGAATTCGCGCAGCGCGTCGATGCCTTGGAGGGAATCCATGGCCTTGGCGAGCTGCATGGGGGTCAGTCCCGTGTACATGCGGTCGCCTGTGGCGGCGAGCTCGGCTGCGGCCTTCGCGAAGGCGGGGACGTCGAAGCCGTGGCTGAGATCGAGACAGAGCGGCTCGACGCCGGCGACGAGCGAGCGGACGAGGACCTGGATCCCTGCGATGTGGTGGGCGGGCATGGCGAGCAGCCACTGGCCAGGGCCGCCGAGGCGCTCGTGGGTGGCATCGGCGCTCGCGACGAGGTTGGCGGCGGTAAGTTGTGCGCCCTTCGGCGTGCCCGTGGAGCCGGAGGTGGGGACGACGAGGGCGATGTCCTCGGCGATGGGTTCGCCGACTCGCATGTGGTTGCGCAGCAGCTCTGCCTTCGTCTTATCGTCGGCGGGGACGGGCACATAGGAATGTCGCCCCGCTATCGCTGTCTCCAGATCGTCCAGGATGGCCGACGGGTCGCGGAGACTAACAGATAGCGGGGCGAGAAGATGAGTCACGGTATGTAGGCTACCGCGAGCAGTAAGTGTTTAGGCGCGGGCGCGCGCCTTTGCGATGAACTGGTCAGCGGAGTGCATGCCAGGGCCCGCGGCGATGAGCATGAGGGCTGCGGCAAGAATCATGCCGACGAGCTCCCAGCCGCCGCCGTCGACGAAGATGCCGTTGCCGGCGTGGGCGATGGCCCAGGCGCCGATCATGTCGATGGCGACGAGGCCAGCAACCCAGCGGGTGAGTAGGCCGATGATGAGCAGGATGCCGCCGACGAGCTCGATGATGGCAGCGACCGGAGCGGCGATGCCCGGGGCCGGAACGCCCATGCCCTCGAAGGCGGTGGTGGTGCCCGCGATGGTCCACTCGGTGAACTTCTGCCAGCCGTGGGCAGCGAGGACGATGCCCACGATGAGGCGAGCGGCGAGCATGACAAACGAGCTCGCGAGGTTCATGGTCGATACGGAAATGCCGGAATACTTCATGGGGAGTGACTTTAACCTTGAAGTAAGGGCAACGTCCAATCCTTGTGCGGGATTTTTACTTTAAAGATAAAGTGACTCGTGTCCCTATTGGTAGGGATTTCGCAGCTCATCGTCATGATCGAAAGGGCGCTCGTCCGTGTCGCGGGCGTCGCGCAATCCTTTGATCATCCAGACGCGGGCGCCGATGATGCCGCAGAGGGCAACGACGGCGAAGGCGATGGCGAGATAAACCATGGCAGTCTGTGGAACCTGACTAGTAGTAATACGGGAACTCGTCCCAGTTCGGGTCGCGCTTCTCGAGGAAGGCGTTCTTGCCCTCGACGGCCTCGTCCGTCATGTAGGCCAGGCGGGTGGCCTCGCCGGCGAAGACCTGCTGGCCCATAAGTCCATCGTCGGTGAGGTTGAAGGCGAACTTGAGCATGCGCTGGGCGGTGGGGGACTTCATATTGATCTCGCGGCCCATCTGGATGGCGGCGTCTTCAAGGTCGGCGTGGTCGACGACCTCGTTGACGGCGCCCATCTCGTACATGCGCTGGGCGTCGTAGGTGCGGCCTAAGAAGAAGATCTCGCGGGCGTATTTCTGACCCACCATCTTTGCGAGGTAGGCGGAGCCGTAGCCGGCGTCGAAGGATCCCACGTCCGCGTCGGTTTGCTTGAAGCGGGCCTCCTGGCGCGAGGCGACCGTCATGTCGCAGACGACGTGGAGGGAGTGCCCGCCGCCCGCGGCCCAGCCGTTGACCACGGCGATGACAACCTTGGGCATGGTGCGGATAAGCCGCTGGACCTCCAGGATGTGGAGGCGGCCGCCCTCGACCTTCTCGCGGGCGGTATCGACGGTGTCCGCGGTCTCACCATCCGCGTAGCGGTAGCCCGAGCGGCCGCGAATGCGCTGGTCGCCGCCGGAGCAGAAGGCCCAGCCGCCGTCTTTCACGGAGGGGCCATTGCCGGTAAGTAGAACCGTGCCCACGTCGGGGGTGCGGCGCGCGTGGTCGAGGACGCGGTAGAGCTCGTCCACGGTGTGCGGGCGGAAGGCATTGCGCACTTCCGGGCGGTCGAAGGCGATACGGACGATGCCGTCGGCGCGGCTGACACCGATCAAGCGGTGATACGTGATGTCCGTGAGGTCCTCGAAGCCGGGGACCTTAGTCCACAATTCCGGCTTGAACGGGTTGTCCGTGCTGTAAGTTCTCTGCTCGCTCATGACTCACAAATCTAGTCGTTCGCAGCCGTGAGATCAGGAAAGCGAGGACACCCAGCCCCGCGTTGGTGACGGCCATGCCTGCGGACGTCGCCGCGTTGAGGTGATAGGCCAGCCAAAACCCGCCAAGGGCGCCCAGGATGCCAATCCCGCACGCGGCGGCGAGCATGGTCATCACGCGCGTGGTGAGCAGGCGTGCGGCACACGCGGGAATGACCATGAGCGCGATGACGAGCATGGCGCCGGCGGCCTGAAACGCGGCCGTCGCGGTGAGTGAGACGAGCGCCATGAAGGCGACGTGCAGTCCGCGAGTGCGCAGGCCTGCGCTGTGTGCGAAGGCGGGATCGAAGGTGCTGGTTGTAAGCCGCGGGAGGGCAACGGCACAAAAAGTGACGTTGAGAATCGCGATGATGGCCATGACGAGCGCGTAGCCCGGATGCGTGAGCGCGACGAGGTTGAGATCGCCCACCAGGACCGCATGCACGTCGAGGTGGACGTGGCTCATGCGCGTGGAGATGAGGATGACGCCGGCGGCAAAGAGCGCCGGGAAGATAAGGCCCAGCGGGGCATCGCCCGCAAGCAGGCCGGAGCGTCCCAGCCATTCCGTACCGAGGGCGACGGCTAAGCCTGCCGATGCCGCCGTCACGAGCAGGACTGGCGAGTCAATGTCCGCAGTAAACAGGTAGCCCACGGCGATGCCGGGCAGGACCGCGTGGCCGATGCCGTCGATGACCATGGATTCGCGCTTGAGTACGACGAAGACGCCGGGCAGCGCGCAGGCGAGAGCCGTGGCAACGGCGAGGAGGCAGGCGGCAAGTGCGAGACTCATGCGATCACCGCCCGGCGGCGCGGGGAGACGGCGAGCGACACGGCGACAACGGCCGCCTGCACGAGGACGATGGTGGGGCCGGTGGGAATGGCGAAGTGGATTGACAGTGCAGTTCCTAGGACGGCGCAGGCGGCGCCGAGAAAGGAGGCGAGACCTATGAAGGTGGGGAGGCGGTGGATCCACTGACGGGCCGCGGCGGCAGGGCTCACGACGACGGCGACCATGAGGACGACGCCCACGACCTTGACGCCGAGGACGGTGATGACCGTGATGGCGACGAAGGCGAGTGTGTTGATGATTCTTGTACGCGTGCCGGTGACGCGGGCGAAGGCGGGATCGAAAATCATGACGGAGTGATGGTTGTGCACGACGGCAAGCACGACGAGGATGCCCACGCCGATGACGAGGGAGGTAACGACGTCGGCGCGGGTGAGCGTCGAGGCGTTGCCGAGTAAGAAGTCCTGGATGCCAGCCTTGCCCGGCAACGGCGTGCGCGAGACGTACTGCAGGATGAGCATGCCCACGGAGAAGAACGTGGTGAGCACAGCGGCCATGACGGCATCCTGTTTCAAGGGGGTGACCTTGGGGAGGGTGTGGATGGCGGCGACGGCGAGCAGTCCGGTGGCCACGGCGCCGCACACGAGGACTCCGACAGTGCGGCCGTTCATGCCAAGCGCGGTCGCCGTGACAAAGGCGATGAGGAGGCCGGGCAGGCTGGAGTGGGAGACGGCATCGGCAAGCAAGGATTGCCGGCGCAGATAGACCAGCGGGCCGAGCGCCCCGGCGCACGCACCGATGGTGACGGTGCCCGCGAGCGCCTGCTGGTAGGTGTAGTTGGTGAAGAGCTCGGTGAGGATCATGGCAGACTAAACAACTCAGAGATGGCGGACTCGGTGAGCGTGGTCTCAGTGGGGCCCGCGGCGAGGATTTTGCGATTCGCCACGAGGACGACGTCATCGCAGAGCTCGGCGACCTCGGCGAGGTCGTGGTGGACGAGGATGATGGTCGTGCCCTGGTCTCGCAGCTCCCGGAGGATTGTTGTGATCGTGGCCTGGCTCTGTTGGTCGACGCCGGCGAAGGGCTCGTCGAGGATGAGGATGTCCGGCTCACATGCGAGGGTGCGCGCAAGCAGCGTGCGCTGGCGCTGGCCCCCGGACAGGGCGCTGATGGGATCGTTGCGCTTGTCAGCTAGGCCGACGCGTTCGAGCATGTGCTCCGCGATCTGCTTGTCGTTGCGGCTCGGCCACTGCCACCAGCGTAGGTGGGGCGTGCGGCCCATGAGCGCGACGTCAATAAGCGTGGCGGGGAAGTCCCAATCGATATCTGCATGTTGCGGCATATAGCCCACGGTGCCGTCTATGTCGATTTGCGCGCCGGGAGCGGGTAGCAGGCCCACCGCCGCCTTGATGAGAGTGGACTTACCAGCGCCATTGGCGCCAATGAGCCCCGTCATCGCTCCAGTGCGAAAGGTAATGGCTACATCCTCGAGCACCGGTGTGTACCCGTAGGCGACGGTGAGACCTGCAAGTCTTATCACTTGGTGAGCGCCTCCGCGACGGCGTGAGCGTTGTGCTCAAAGGCGCCCAAGTAGGTGTCATTCGGGGCGTCGGGGCCCAGCGTGTCCGCGAACAGCTCTTCCGAGGAGACCGTGACGTTCCAGCCGCGGGCGTGCACGGCCTCCTTGAGGGAGGTCACCGCCTGCGGGTTCGCCAGGTTGTCCTGGAAGATGACGGGGATCTTCTTCTCCGCGATGGTATCGGCGAGCTCCGAGATTTCCGTCGGGGACTTCGCAGCCTCGGAGGTCACGAAGTCCGTCGCGTGAATCTCGAAGTCGAAGGTCTTACCGAAGTAGTTGAAGGCGTCGTGGCCGGTGATGAGGACGCGGGGCGTGGCGTTTTCCAGCTCGGCACGCGCCTTGTCCTCGGCGGCCTGAATCTGCTTCTCATAGTCATCCGCGGCCTGGACGTAGGCGGCGGCGTTGTCCTTATCGACCTCGCCGAGCTTGGCGCCCAGCGCGTCGACGACCTGGGTCCACAGCTCCGGGCTGTTCCAGATGTGCGGATCGTAGAGCTTCTCGCCGTCCGCGCTGCGCTCCGGCCAGGGCAGCAGACCCGCCTGGTCCACCTTGTCGCCGACCGCGATCTGCTTGTCGCCCAGCGACTCGAGTTGGTCGATCATCTGTGCCTCGAGGTGCAGGCCGTTCCACACGACGAGGTCCGCGGACTGCATGGCCTCGATGTCTTTCGTCGTGGGTTGGTACGTGTGCGGGTCGCCGCCCGGGCCGACCATCGTGGTGATCTCGGCGTCCGGCGCGATGTTGTGCACGGCGTCAGCCAGGTAGCCCGTCGTGGCAAAAACGGTGAGGTGGTCCTTCGGTTTGTCGGCGCTCGCATCGCTCGAACACGCGCTCAAGGCCAGCGCGGCGGCGCACAGGGTGACGAGCGCAGGAATGCGTTTCACGTGCGTATCTCTCATTTCTCTAAAATTGAAGTAAAGAGTTCAATCTGTTGAACATTGAAAAATGTACATACTCCCGACACTTATTGCAAGTGATTGTGATTTAGACCCCGTGAGTATGCGAAAAGCGGGGACGCGTCATCGCGTCCCCGCTGTTTTGAACGTGTAGTCCCCTTGCCCAACCCTCGTCCACGTTCCCTCATCCCAGCGCGGTGGTGGTGATATGTGAGCGGTGCGCGGGGTTGTTACCCGCTTGTGCTCCTGTGACATGTGCGGCGGACTGCGCAATACGGTGGGAAGACTTGAACTTCCCAGCCTGCTCCGCTACCAGGCTGCCAACAGAATCCTTGGGTTTTCTCGTCCAAGGCCGAGGTGCGCTCGCTGATGTGGGGTGGCGTGGACTACCAACTACGTTTAGACGACTTCGGTGCTCCAGTTCTTCTGCTGAATCTTTGTGTCGAGCTCCCGGTAGGCCTTGGAGACTTCGTCGATCTTCTTTCGCAACGCCGCGACGTCGAGGGTGGAGACGAACTTAATCTCGCTGCGGGAGAACCGGTCTTGGCGCGCGGCGGCGGCTTCGGCGGCATCGGCAAGCAGGCGGCGACGCCGGATGAGTCCGTCGCGGTCCGCGAGCGCCGCGGTGAGGTTGCGCTCAGCGTCGAACGCGGTGGCCGAGTTTGTTGCGTTGATTGCTTTGACCAGCTCGTCGATGCGGTCCACGAGGTGTTCCGCCTCCGCGAGGAGCTCTGCCGGATCCTCGTCCGGGGTATCGCCCTCTTGGACGCGGGCCACGGCGACGATGCGTGAGCGTAGTTCGTCGAGGCGGGCCTGGGCTTCGGCGCGCTCGGCGAGGGCTTCAGCTAACAACATGGTGAGTTCCTTTCCTTTCTCCCTCGCTTGTGGTCTGTGGGGAGCGTATCGTTACACACGATTATCCAATAAACATGAACGCGAAGAGCGTGTTGAGGATGGTCGCGGTGATCATCGGTACAGAAGTGCGCTTGACCAGGCGAATGGGGTTGACCTTGATGGCGCCGGAGACGATGAGGACCGCGGCATTGACCGGGGAGACCTGGCGCATGAGGTTGGAGGTGCCCCAAATCGCGGTGAGCATCTGCGGCGCGTGAATGGACGTCTCGGCTGCGAGGCCAGGGACGACCTCGGAGAAGGCGAAGTACGGAGCGGTGCCGGAGCCGGTGAGCGCGGACATCGCGGCGGTCGCGGCGACGAAGATGAGCACGATAATGACGGCGGCGCCGGACGAACCCTTGGTGGCGTCGATGAGCATGTCGATGACGCCCATTTGGGTAATGCCCTCGACGAGGACTGCGGCGGCCACGAGGAGGGCGACTACGCCGGCTGCGCCTTCGCCCATTCCCTTGAAGAAGGACTTGGTGGAGTCCATGGCGGTCTCGATGGAGCGGCCGCGGATAGCCTCGATGATCATCGCAATGAAGAGGGAGACGACCGTGACAGGCAGGATGTCAGCCTCGAAGGGGATGACGCCGGTGCGATTGAGAATGGCCGAGATGATGATAAGTAGCAGCGGGAGCAGAGGCAGGACAGCGTAGAAACCCGGCAGTCCGGCGGCGCGCTCGATGGCTTCGCGGGCAGTGCGTTCGGATTCGCTCTCCTCGGTGGCTTCTCCGGCGTGTTCTTCCATGTAGTGCTTGCGGTCCGACTTGTCGCAGCGGTGTTGCCACCACATGTGGACGAACGCGGTAATGAGCAGGGTGGGCACGGTGGCGCGGGCGACGGAGCCGTAGACGAATTCGGTGACGGACATGTCCGTGAGATCCGCGCCTTGAATGAGACCAGCCTCGAGCGGCGTCGGCATGATGGTCGAGGAGGTCACGACGATGGCGGCGACGGTGAGCGGCGTGAGCCCTGCGGCGATGAGCGCCGGCAGAAGTGTCGCCACAAGGAGCAGGGAAAGCGCTGCGGCGGACGGGATGACGAGTGAGAGCAGCGAGCCAATGACGAAGCCGACGGGCACCAACCAATAGGAGCCATTAAAGCGCTTGAGCGGCGAGGAGAGCACGACGACGGTCTTCGCGTCCGCGCCGATGTGACGCATGTAGGACACGAAGCCGAAGAGCACCATAATCGCCATGCCGATGCCGCTGAAACGAGCCTTGAACAGGGCGTCGACCACGAGGAGCTGGTCGTAGAAGGCGTTGCCGGTGGCTTCGATTTCGGTGGTGCGCATGTCTGCGCGGCCGGTGAGTGCGGCGAGCATGAGGAGGGCGACGCCTACTCCGAAGATGGCGGCGGCCGCATGAACCTTTTTATAGATGAGCCACACGACGGCCGCGATGGCCGCGAGGGCGATGATGAGATAGAGCACGGTAAGTCAATTCCTTCACTGGTACGAAGAGCTGCCGCCTGGCATGCGCTGCTGGCGGTGGGGCTCCGAGGAGCGATAGAAGGCTAACCGCGGTTGTTATAACCTTTCCTGGTTAGGTTATCACCCTGTGTGGACCAGTCGCACCTCGTGGGGTGCATTATTCTGGGTCGTATGCAGATTAACGTTGACGACGTCCTTGACCGCGCGCGCGTGGTTGCCCTTCCGCTGGCCGTACAATTCCGCGGCGTGACCACCCGCGAGGCTCTCCTCATCGAGGGGCCCGCCGGCTGGGGCGAGTTTGCGCCCTTCCTCGAATACGGCCCCGAAGAGTCCGCGCACTGGCTGGCCGCTGGCCTCGAGGCCGCGTACGAGGGCTTCCCTTCGCCCGTCCGCTCCGAGGTCGAGGTCAACGGAACCATTCCGGCCGTGCCGGCGGAGATGGTGCCCGAGGTCATGCAGCGCTATCCGGGCTGCCGCACCTTCAAAATCAAGGTTGCCGAGCCGGGCCAGACGCTCGCGGACGACGTCGCGCGCGTTCAGGCCGTGCGCGAGGCAGTCCACGACATGGGCCGCGTTCCCGTCCTGCGCGTGGACGCCAACGGCGGCTGGAGCGTCGACGAGGCCATCGAGGCCGCCAAGGCGCTCATGCCGCTTGACTACATGGAGCAGCCCTGCCGCACCGCCGAGGAACTCGCCGAGGTCCGCTCGCGCCTCATGCGCTCTGGGCTTTTTGTGCGCGTTGCTGCCGATGAATCCATTCGCAAGGTCGCAGACCCCTACCGCGTTGCCGAACTTCAAGCTGCCGATGTCGCCGTGGTCAAGGCCGCGCCCCTCGGCGGGGTTAAGCGACTGTTGCAGATCGCCCACGACTTGCGTGCACACCATATGGACATCACGGTGGCCTCGGCGCTCGACACGTCGGTGGGAATCTCCATGGGCCTCGCTGCCGTGGCCGCGCTCCCCAAGATCCTCGACGATGAAGACATCGACGTCACCCCGGCCGCCGCCGGCCTGGCCACCGGCTCGCTCTTTATCGAGGACGTCTGTCCGCCGCGCGAGCTCGTGGACGGCTTCCTGCGCGTGGAGCACCCCGCGCCGTCGGAGGACCGCCTCACTGAGTTGGCCGCCTCTGCTGAGCGTCGCGACTGGTGGTTCAACCGTGTCCGCGAGAGCTGGCAGTATCTCTAGAAGCTTGTGCCAAAACTAATCCCCTCGTGGAATTGCCAGGCCGGACTCTTCAACGTCCCCGGGACCGGCGAGTGCGGGCGCAGTGTGGTGCGGTGTGCAACGGTCTCCTTGATAACGTCGCGCACTAACTCGAAGTGATAGTTCGTGCATGTATCGGTGAATTTCAGAGGCGCCCAGCCGAGCTGCACGGCCTGAATGGATTTCCACAGGCCGATATAAAAGGTGTCATTGTTGTTGTGCGGCAAGTGATAATGCAGCGAATCCCAGTCGATGACGACGCGGGCTGCGGGGAAGGCGAGGTCCCAGTAATAGGCCTCGAGCTTGAAATTGGGCACAGGCTCGAGGCCAGCCTTGCGCAAGTGAAACAGCATTGTGCGTTCCCACTTGGAGGCGGTGCCCACGCCTGCCTTAAACGCAAGTTCTCGAATGGCGCTGGGGCGCTTTAGTTGGGCTAAATCTGCTTCGAGACGCTCACCGCCGCGGACGCCTGTGTAGTGATTGAGCAGGAGATTTCCCGGATTCTCGAGCTTCTCATGGGCGAGCGCGTCAGAGAGGGCTTGCGCGACGTTGACTGTCCTTATGTCGTTGATGGATCTGCTTGGGGCCTCGGAGCGGATGAGGCGGATGTGTGAATTCGCCAATGGCGTTCTGATGTGCGGCACGCGCAGGAAGACGGGGCGAGATTCTTCCGTCAAGTCATGGAGGGCCAGGGCGTTGAGACCGGTGACCGCGCCTTCGGGATACAGACTCGCGATGTCGGCGAGGCTTCCCGTAGTTGAGTAGATACCGGCCTTGAGTTTAATGAGTCGGCCATCGGCTACCGCCTTGTTCTGGCGAGTCTTGGTTGTACCGAGCTCTCGGAGTTGTCGCGTCGTGTAGATCGTCATGACCTATTGGACTGAGCCAGCAGCGTGGAGGTTCCACGCGCATGCCGAAACCCCACCCGAACTCACGGATTCTGTACAGCAATCCACAGTACGGGTGGGGTGTGGTGTGGGGTTGGCGCCCAGAGCCGACCCAAACTCTCGGTACCTGTACGAAATTTCCATGTTTGGGTGGGGTGTGGGCTTTAGCTATCGCGGGGGAGTGGGAGGTCAGCACATCTCTCGGTCCTAGGCTAAGTGGCTAGTTCACACTAGGACGGTCAGTCTGTCAATAACGGAAGACTCGACGCTTTACATATTTATGCATGCTTTTAAGGGGGATGACTTTTCAGCCGACTCACAGGTTGACCGTGTACCTCTTTATACATGCCTACTAACACCCCCAATAATGGCCGGAACGAGCGGATGAGCGACGAGACTCAGCAGTTCGAGCGTCCGCGCCAGGTCTTCCCGGAAGACGAGACGCGTGTGCAGCCAGCGCAGTCGCAGTATCAGAACTATCAGTACCAGCAGCCAGCACCGCAACCGGCACCCCAACCGGCGTCCCAGCAGGCACCACGGCAAGAGCCGCCGCGCTCCTATGACGTGCCGGAGGAGCGCTCCTCGGGAAGTGGCTTGACGGGCATTCTCGTCGGCCTGCTCGTGTTGGCGCTCATCGCGCTCGCGGCGTTGGCCTATATGTATACGCGCGCCGCAAACCAGGAGCCGCCTGCTCCGGAGACCATTACGCAGACGGCCACGGCGACGGTGACGGACACCCCGAGCCCCGTCACGCAGACCCAGACGGAGACCGTCACCGAGACAGTGACGGAGACGCCGGAGCTCACCCGGGAGCTGCCTACCTCGCTGCCCAGGGACTTGGGCGAGGGCGCTGATAACGTCGACGATCTTCTCAACGAGATCTTCGGCGGAAATTAGGGCACGGGCTAGACTGGGCTGCTATGGACCAGACCGCACAGACCGAATCCATTGAGCTGGCGCAGGCCGTCGCCGCGCAGCTCGCGCGCCACTGTACTGACGTTGTCATTTGCCCAGGCTCGCGCAACGCGCCGCTCAACTTGGCGCTGCTCGCCCGCCCGGATCTCAAGGTGCACACGCGCATCGATGAGCGCTCCGCCGCGTTCCTCGCGTTGGGCCTGGCGCGAGTGCAGCGCCGCCACGTCGCGGTCGTCATGACCTCAGGCACGGCCGTGGCCAACGCGTTGCCGGCGCTGGTCGAGGCGCGCCACTCGCACACGCCGCTCGCGGTGGTCTCTGCGGATCGCCCGGAGCGCCTCGTGGGCACGGGTGCCTCGCAAACCATCGAGCAGCAGGGCATCTTTAGCAACTTCGCGGACACGACGCAGGTCGCGTCGCCGGAGGATATTCCGGCGATGGCGCAGCGCTTTACCCAGGACTTTGCGGTGCATATCAATGTCGCGCTCGACGTGCCGCTCGTGGGCACGGAGCTTCCCTCTACGCCGGATGATCGAACCCTGCGCCGCGCGCCGTCCGTCCGCTTCGTGGACCACGGCGAGGTCGAGCTCGACCTCACCCGCAATACGTTGGTCATCGCGGGCGACGAGGCCTGGGACGTCGAGGGCCTTGAAGACGTGCCCACCATCGCAGAGCCCACGGCGCCCGCGCCGTACCATCCGGTGCACCCGCTCGCGGCGAGCATCTTCCGCAAGGACCACGTGAGTGCGAACGACTATGTGGTCAATACGCGTGTCGAGCAGGTCATCGTTGTCGGCCATCCGACGCTGCACCGCGGGGTGCTGGCGCTCCTCAGCGATCCCGATATCGAGTTCGTGACGCTCTCGCGCACGGCGGACTTCACGAACCCGCGCGGCGAGGCCGCCCGGAAGGGTACCCGCGTCAAGGTGAGCGGCGAGCCCACGCGCGACTGGATGAAGGTCTGCGAGGGCGCGGCCGAGATGGGCGGCGCCGCGGTGCGCGAAGTCCTAGAAAATAAGGACTATGGATTTACCGGCCTGCACGTGGCGGCCGCCGTGGCGGATACACTCGCCGTGGGTGACGCGCTCGTCCTCGGCGCCTCGAATCCGGTGCGCGACGCCAGCTTCGTGGGTCTTCCTTTCGACGGCGTGGAGACCTACTCGCCGCGCGGCGCCGCTGGCATCGACGGCACGGTGGCCCAGTCCATCGGCGTGGCGCTGGCCACCCAGTCCCGCGAGGCCACGGAGATTCGCGCGCCGCGCACCGTCGCGCTCATGGGGGACATCACGTTCCTCCACGACGCTTCTGCTCTGCTCATCTCGCCGGGTGACCCGCGCCCGGAGAACCTCACCATCGTTGTCGCGGACGATAACGGTGGCGGCATCTTCGAGACCCTGGAAATCGGACAGGAATCCCTGCGCCCTGCCTTCGAGCGGGCTTTTGGAACGCCGCAGGAGGTGGGCATCGGCCAGCTGTGCGAGGCCTACGGCGCAGACTACCGTGAGGCGAACTCGGCGCAGGAGCTGCTCGACCTGCTCGCGGAGCTCAAGGAAACTTCGACGGGGATTACCGTTGTGGACGCCCACACGACGCGCGGCACGCGCCGGGCGCTTCATGCCGAGCTCGCCGCGAAGACCAGTGTCTAGGAGGCGCGTACGGCAGGTGCTGCTCGCGGTCTACGCGGTGGCACTCCTGGGAGCCTTTGCCATGGTCGCAGGCCCCTTCATGAATGACCGCTCCATTGCGGTGGAGCCGGGCCGAGCGCTGGCGACGGTGACGAACGTGGGCTGGCTGCGCACCTCGGTCGACTTCCAGGACTCGCAGGGTCTTTACCATTCGCCGCCGACGGGACTCATCTATCCCACGGGCCTGGGCGAGGGCCAAAAGGTCTGGGTGACGTATAAGCTGTCGAATCCGGACCTGGTCAAGGTGGAAGGGCGCGAATGGACGCTGTCTATCATCCCGGCGCTCTCCGTCGCCGTGGTAGCGAGCCTCATTTTTGGGCTAGCCTGGCGGGGAACGAGCCTGAAAAAGAATTAATGTTGAGTTCACCCACTGGTTTCTTCGACGTGTAAAGGTATAACACATGCGTGTCGCCATTGTTGCTGAATCTTTCTTGCCCAACGTCAACGGAGTAACCAACTCTGTGCTGCGCGTCCTGGAGCACCTGCATGCGGAGGGACACGAGGCCATCGTTGTGGCGCCGGGCGCGCGCGAGGGTCAGGAAGAAATCCCGGATTACCTGGGCTTTCCCATCCATCGCGTGCCCACGGTGAAGGTTCCGCTCGTAGATTCCCTGCCGGTGGGCGTGCCCACCTCCGCCGTGGATGGCGCCATTCGTGACTTTCAGCCGGACATCATTCACCTGGCCAGCCCGTTCGTGCTCGGCGCGGCCGGCGCCTTCGTCGCGCGTCAGCAGCGCATCCCGGCCGTGGCGCTCTACCAAACGGACGTGGCCGGCTTCGCCACGAAGTACCACGCCTCCGCACTGGCCCACGGCGTGTGGGAGTGGCTGCGCACCATCCACAATTCCTGCCAGATGACGCTTGCGCCGTCCTCGCCCACCATCGCGGACCTGGAAGAACATAACATCAAGAACGTGCGCCACTGGGGCCGCGGCGTGGACGCGGTGCGTTTCCATCCCTTCAAGCGCTCGGAAGAACTGCGCCGCCAGTGGGATCCCACGGGCTCGAAGAAGATTGTGGGCTTCGTTGGTCGCCTCGCCGCGGAGAAGGGCGTGCACCGCTTGGCCGGGCTCGATGAGCGTTCCGATATTCAGGTCGTCATCGTCGGCGATGGTCCCGAGCGCCCGCTCCTCGAGGCCCAGCTGCCGCACGCGATCTTCCTCGGCGCACTCGGCGGCGAGGAGCTCGCGCATGCGTACGCCTCGCTCGATATCTTCGTTCATGCTGGCGAGTTCGAGACCTTCTGTCAGGCCATCCAGGAGGCGCAGGCCTCGGGCGTGCCCACCATCGGCCCGCGCGCTGGCGGCCCTATTGATTTGATTGAGGAAGGCTACAACGGCCTGCTCCTCGACGTCGACACCTTCGTCGAGGATCTGCCCGGCGCCGTGGACGCGCTGCTTAACCCGGAGATCCACGCGGAACTGCGCGAGAACGCCCGCGCCTCCATTGCGAATAAGACGTGGGACGCGCTGTGCCGCCAGCTCCTGGACTCCTACGAGGAAGTCCTTGAGGACACGCGCCGCGTGCCGCTGACCATCATCGGCCAGCGCCCGGAGCTGCCGCGCTGGGCCGCCCGCGCTCTGGGCGCGCGCGTGGCATAGACTGGTTTTCCGTGGCGAAATTTAACCTCAAGGCAGATCTCGACAAAGACCCCGCAGACGTGGCGAAGATGTTCGATGGCGTGGGCAAGAACTACGACATCACCAACACCGTCCTCTCCTTCGGACAGGACCGCCTGTGGCGTAAGCGCACGCGTGAGCGTCTCGGCCTGCAGCCAGGGGAGAAGGTCCTCGATCTTGCCGCTGGCACCGCTGTGTCTACGGTGGAGCTGGCCAAGTCTGGCGCCTGGTGTGTGGCCTGCGATTTCTCGCGCGGCATGCTCGCGGCGGGCAAGGACCGTAACGTGCCCAAGGTCGCGGGCGACGGCATGCAGCTGCCCTTCGCGGACAACACGTTTGACGCCGTGACCATCTCTTATGGACTGCGCAATATTCACGACTTCGAGCTCGGCCTGCGTGAGATGGCTCGCGTAACCAAGCCCGGTGGCCGCCTGGCCGTGGCGGAGTTCTCCAAGCCCGTCATTCCGGTCTTTGGCACGGTGTACAAGGAATACCTTATGCGCCTGCTCCCGCCGGTCGCGCGCCTCGTGTCCTCGAATCCGGACGCGTACGTCTACCTCGCCGAGTCGATCCGCGCTTGGCCGGAACAGAAGGAACTCGCCGCTGCCATTAACCGCAACGGTTGGACGGGTGCCAATTGGCAGAACCTCACCGGCGGCATCGTGGCGTTGCACAGCGCGGTCAAACCGGCGTAGTTCCGGCAGTTCACGACAACGAAGCCCTCAGATCCACGCGGATCTGAGGGCTTGTTTGATGTGAAATCCCTTAAGACCACAGTGGGGTGTCACGGCGCGCCCACGCCACGCCGTGACCCGCCAGTTTCCAGGCGCGCGCGATGAGATCGCGGTCCTCGTCCGTGATGAGGTTGCCCATGAGCCGCGCCGCAGCGGGCATGAGCATGCGGCCCACGGGTCCGCGCAGGGCGACAGGGCCCGCGACGGGGAGGAACTGCGGGTACGTGAGCAGCCGTGCGGCGGTGCGGGCGAGCACGAAAGCCTCGCCGTAGGCAGCGCGCAGGCGGTCCGGCCACACGAGCGTGAAGTCCTTTCCTCCCAAAAGGGAGACGGCCATGGCGGCGGTCTCCAGCCCGTAGTCGATGCCCTCGCCGTTGAGTGGGTTGACGCACGCGGCGGCGTCGCCGATGAGCATCCAGTTCGCACCCGCGACGGTGCTTACGGCACCGCCCATGGGCAACGCTGCCGATGCCACCTTTTCTACCGGTCCCAGACCCCACTCGGCGCGCTGTTGCGCGGCGTAGGTCTCCAGGAACTTCTTGGTGTTGATCTTCGCGGGGCGGGACTTTGTGGACAGCGCGCCTAAGCCGATATTGACGTGGCCGAGCTCCGCGCCCAGCGGGAAGATCCAGCCGTAGCCGGGCTGGACTACGCCGTCGGCGTCCTTGAGCTCGACGTGCGAGTGCATCCAGCCCTCGCTGGCGCGAGGGGAAGAGGAATACGAGCGCGCCGCGATGCCGTACACCTCGTCTTTGTGCCACGTGCGGCCGAGCTGCTTGCCGAAGGTGGAGCGCACGCCGTCGGCGACGATGATCCAGCGGGCTTTCATGGTGTCCGTGGCGCCCGACCCATCAACGACAGAAAAACTGACGATCCGGTTTCCGGCCAGCTCAGGCGCGGTGGCCGTGCCGTGGATCAGTGTTGCTCCGGCGGCGACGGCCTCACGTACGAGGAGCGCGTCGAACTCGTGACGGGGAAGCGCAGTGCCCTCGTTCGTCGGGTACGTGTCGGGCCAGGGCGCCGTGACGGAGCCGCCGTAGCCGTGGAGCTTGAGGCCGTGGTTGCGGTAGCTCGGGTTGACCTTGATGCCGAGGAGATCCAGTTGATGCATAGCGCGCGGGGTAAGTCCATCGCCGCAGGTCTTATCGCGGGGGAATTCGGCGGAATCGAGGAGCGCCACCGAGTGTCCGGCGCGGGCGGCGTGGATGGCGGCCGCCGCGCCAGCAGGACCGGAGCCGACGATTGCTACATCAAAAAGCTGGGACATGGAACCCATTGTGGCAGAGCGAGCACCTCAACTATGTCTAACCCCTGCGAGTGGACTAGGTTAGTAGGAGATTATTGACGTCAACGACTGCCACAAAAGGACCATTACAGATATGAGCAACGGCGACAACACCGTGGACCTGGGTGACCCGCAGCTTACCGCGCGTGTGGCCGAAGGCGTCGCTGCTGTGGAAGCTCGCCTGTATAAAGAGATCGACCGCGGCGAGAGCTTTGTGAGCGAGAAAGCTCTGCATCTTACCGCCGCTGGCGGCAAGCGTTTCCGTCCCATGATGGCGCTGCTGGCTTCCGAGTATGGCGAGCGTCCGGGGTGTCCGGACGTCATTACTGCGGCGACCTCGGTGGAGATGGTCCACGTGGCAACGCTCTATCACGACGATGTCATGGACGAGGCTGACCGCCGCCGTGGCGTGCAGTCCGCGAACTCCCGGTGGTCGAATTCCGTGGCTATCCTCGCTGGCGACGCGCTGCTCGCGCACGCCTCGCGCCTCATGTCGCAGCTCGACACCCACACGGTGGCGCACTTCGCGGATACCTTCGAGGAACTCGTCACCGGCCAGATGCGTGAGACCATCGGCGCGGGCGAGGCCAATGCCATCGAGCACTACACGGCCGTCATCCGTGAGAAGACCGCCGTTCTTATCGCCTCGGCGGCCTACCTTGGCGCCTACCACTCGGGTGCCACTCTGGAGCATGCCACCGCGCTGCACAAGATCGGCTCGCTCGTGGGCATGATTTTCCAGATCGTCGACGACATCATTGACATCTTCTCCGATCCGAAGGACTCCGGTAAGACCCCGGGCACGGACCTGCGCGAGGGCGTGTTCACCCTGCCGGTGCTCTACGCGCTCGAGGAAGACACCCCGGTGGGTGAGGAGTTGCGTGGTCTGCTTACGGGTCCGCTGACTTCCGATGCCGCCGTGGACCGCGCCCTGGAGCTCCTCCATGCCTCCACGGGACGCCAGCAGGCGCTCGACGCCGTGCAGGGTTACCTCGACGAGGTGGAGCACGAGCTCGATTCGCTGCCGCAGAATTCCGCTACCGCAGCGCTGCGCCAGCTGGCGGAGTACACCGTCAAGCGCGTGGGCTAGGTTGCTGAAAGCGCAGCGGAGACGCATTGAAATGGCAGATACCCTGCCGATTTGGCGAACGTCCCAGCACTTAGTAAAGTTATCTCTCGCACCGCAAGGTGCACGCCAGGTTGCCCGAGCGGCCAAAGGGAGCGGACTGTAAATCCGCCGGCATTGCCTTCAGAAGTTCGAATCTTCTACCTGGCACAGACAAACCCCGCGCTTTCCATCAGGAAGGCGCGGGGTTTCTGCGTGTTCGCTCACGCCGCGACGATGACGAGAACAAGTATGAACGCCGTTGGGGCAAGCAACGCGGCGAGCAGCCACCATGCTTTCTTCT
The DNA here is from genome assembly GCF_001563605.1 of Corynebacterium sp. CMW7794. Taxonomy (NCBI): domain Bacteria; kingdom Bacillati; phylum Actinomycetota; class Actinomycetes; order Mycobacteriales; family Corynebacteriaceae; genus Corynebacterium; species Corynebacterium sp. CMW7794. The sequence goes on along the minus strand of NZ_KQ961714.1, from coordinate 65,777 downwards.
GGGCAAAATTGAGTGAGGACGAACCGTTGGGGTGGGACACCATCGCGTGCGGCTCGGCGGGGTCGTAGTAGAGCATTCCCCACTTCATCTTCCCAGTCATCTGCGCGGTGGGGTAATCGGCATCGAGACGATCGTTGATGGACTTGATATCCCAGAGCAACCATCCGCATAGCGCTACGATCGTGAAGAACAAGGCTGGCATGCTGAAAGGAGCGCTGCCAATGCCGAAGAGTCCAGCCATGATGGCGGATGTGCATACGGCGGCGAGAGCGAACATCCAGCGCGCTATCACCGGTAAAAGGAGCGCGGTCTGGGTGCGCGTGCGTTCGAGGTCGACCGGGTCAGGTTTCGGGTAGGAGTCTTCTGCGGACTGTGCAGCTTGCTGTGTGAGCGCGAGGGCACCTGCGGAGACCACGGTGAGGATGGCGGGCATGAGAACCGCCATGCCGACGGCGTTGCGATAGGTCTTGGCCATCCACGCATCCGGTTCGCCCCTCCCGTTGAAGTGCTGGGGGAGCGGGTCAGGCAGCGCATCCCAGCCTAGGACGATGGCTAGCCCGGCGGCGAGGGCGAGGGCGGCTGTCGCGAGCACCCACGCCCAGGCTGTACGGTGTGAATTCATATTTCCTCCGGGAATGCGACGTCGACGGTGTGGGGTGAGAGCGGGCTGACGAGGGCGGAAACCTGTGGCGTCGAAGCTCAGTCTAATGGGGCATGACTACTTCAACGACAACACATAATGACACCGTATTGACGATCACCTGGGACAGAGTCATACTTTTGTATGACCATGACGACTATCCGCGTTGATACCGAACTCCGTGATGAGCTCAACGCTTTAGTGCTTAGCCGAGGCCCGGCAATGGATTTCGGAGTTGACGAGCGACCTAGACGCATAAAATCCCCGGCGAGAGCCGGGGATTTTATGCGAGGACGTTAGATGCCGAAGTACTCGCGCAGATCTGCGGCGATGGCGTCGAGGCGCTCGCGGTCGGGGGACTCGAGGTAGCACTTGAGCTTGGGCTCGGTGCCGGACGGGCGGACGATGACACGGTCATCGTTCTCCGTGAAGAACTTCGAACCCTGGGCGAACTTCTCGACCTTGGCGATGGGGGAGCCGGCCAGCTCGGTGGGCGGGGTCGTGGAAACCTTCTCCATCGCGGTGGAGATGATGCTGAGATCCTCGACGCGGAAGGTGAGCGGCTGCGTGTAGAGTGCCCCCACGGTCTCGTGAATCTCGGCGAGACGGTCGAGCAACGTGATGCCGGCGGTCTTGCATTCGGCGGCGAGGCTGGCGAGCACGACAGAAGTCGCTATGCCGTCCTTGTCGCGCACGGCCTGCGGGTCGGGGCAGAACCCGATGGCTTCCTCGTAACCGAACGCGAGGCTCGGCGTGCGGGCGATCCACTTGAAGCCCGTGAGAGTTTCCTCGTGGTGGATGCCGTAATGCGCGGCGACACGGCCAAGCAGGCGGGACGACACGAGCGAGTTGGCGAACGAGGCGCCTTCGGGGACGCCGCGGCGGGCGAGGTAATCGCCCAGGAGGGCGCCAGTCTCGTCGCCGGTGAGCTGCCGCCAGCCGCCCTCGGCGGCGGCGTCGGGAACCGCAGCCGCGCAGCGGTCAGCGTCCGGGTCGTAGGCGATGAGGATGTCGGCACCGATCTTCTTCGCGTGTGCCTTGCCCAAGTCGAGGGCGCCGGGCTCCTCGGGGTTCGGGAAGGAGACCGTCGGGAAGTCTGGGTCCGGCTCGGCCTGCTCGGGCACGAGGGAGACAGTGAATCCGCACCGGGTGAGCAGCGCCTCGCCGAGGGTCGCGCCGACGCCGTGCATGGCGGTGAGTGCGATGGTGACATCCGTGTTGGGGCCGACGAGCATGGCGGCACGAGCGAGGTATTCAGCGCGCGTGTCGACGTGCTCGATGCGGGCGTCGTCGCGGGCGACCTCGTCCGCACAGGGCGCCGCGGCGATGGCGGCGGCGATCTCCGTGTCGGCGGGGGAGACGAGCTGGACGCCCTCCGCGTCACCGGTGGCGACGCGGCCACCAAGGTAGACCTTGTAGCCGTTATCCGCTGGCGGGTTGTGCGAGGCGGTGACCATGATGCCGGCGTCGGCGCCGAGCGCCTTGACCGTAAAGGCTGTGAGCGGCGTCGGGTTCTTCGCGGGGAGGACGAGGGCTTGGCCGCCCGCGGCGGAGATGACCTCGGCGGCGTCCTGCTGGAACTGTGCGGAGCCGTGGCGAGCATCGCAGCCGATGACGACCTTAGGAGTGTCGACCTGGTTCTTGAGCCACGTCACGAGGCCGTGGGTCGTGCGGATGACGACGGCGCGGTTCATGCGGGACTCGCCCGCGCCCACGGCGGCGCGCAGGCCGGCGGTGCCGAAGGCGAGGGGACCGGCAAAGGCGGCGGCGAGAGCCTCAGCGTCTTCGGCAGCGATCCACGCGTTGATCTGGTCGCGGGTTTCCGGGTCCGGGTCGTGCTCGGCCCAGGTGCAGGCGGTGGTGAGAAGCTCTTCGGAGATGGGCATTTTATGCCTCCTGTGCGTCCTGTGCTGCGAATTCTGTGAGGATCTTCTTCGACGCGGACAGGCCCAGGCGGGTGGCACCGGCGTTGACCATGGCGAGGGCATCGGCAGCCGTGCGGATACCACCGGAAGCCTTAATACCCAGGCGGCCGCCCACGGTGGCCTGCATGATCTCGATGGCGTGAACGCTGGCACCACCGGCCGGGTGGAAGCCGGTGGAGGTCTTCACGAAGTCGGCCCCTGCGGCCTCGGCGGCGCGGCAAGCGCCCTCAATGGCGGCATCGGAAAGCGCGGCGGTTTCGAGGATGACCTTGAGGACCTTACCGGGGATGGCGTCGCGCACGGCCTGGATATCGGCCTGCAGCTCGTCGAAGCGGCCCTCGACGGCGAGCGGAATGTTGATGACCATGTCGACTTCCTCGGCGCCGTCCTGGACGGCGCGGGCAGCCTCGGCGGCCTTGATCTCGGACTTCACGGCGCCGGACGGGAAGCCGACGACGGTGGCGACGTGGAGGCCCTCGGGGACCTCAACGGGCAGCTGGGAGGGCGAGATGCACACGGAGTAGGTGCCGAGCTCGGCGGCCTCCTTGATGAGGTCCTTGACCTGGTCCGCGGTGGCCTCGGGCTTGAGGAGGGTGTGGTCGATGAGCTGTGCAATCTGGTTAGACATGGAGGGACTCCTTAGATTCGTTTTTAGCCATAGCCTGGTCGCTGAGGACGTAGATGATGGCGCCGAGGGCGGCGACGGCAGAGAGCACCCACAGCGCGGTGGTGTAGCCCTCGGTCGCATCGAGCAGCTTCGCGGTGTACGCGATGCCCAGCGGGATGGCGATGTTGATGGTGAGGTTGTAGAAACCGATGGCGATGCCGGACTTCTGCGCGGTGATGTTGCGCAAAGCCGTGTTGACCAGCGGCGCGTACTGCAGCGCGAAGCCGGAGGCGAACGCGATGGTGGTAACGACGAGGACCGCGATATGGGCGTGGGCGAAAAGAGCATTGATGATGAGCGAGCCGATGATCATGGCCATGCCGGTGTACACCGTGGCGCGCGAGGATATGACGTGGCCGATCTTGCCGGAGAAGATGCCCACGAGGATGGCGCACACGTAGCCCGGGATCATGAGCAGGCTGGCTTCGTCAATGCTCAGACCGTGGTAATCCTGGGCCGCGTAGGGCAGCAGGAAGATGTAACCCATCTGCGTGGAGTAGACGAAGAAGACCATGACGATGGTCCAGATGTAGCGGCCGTTGGTGAAGAACTCCGTGGTTACGACCGGGTAGTGTGCGTGGCGGATGTGGACGGCAAAGAGGACGACGCCCAGCACGGTGGGGATGAGCCACAGGGGCTTGAACGCCTGGGTGAACATGATGAGCGAGGTCGCGAACAGCGCGATGTAGAACAGGCCGAGGGCATCGAGGTGGCCCTCCACGGCCTCGTCCTCCGGAACCATCTTGATGATCGGCGGGATGGTGAGCAGGAGGACGAGCGGGATGAGGAACATCGCGGTCCACGAGATATACGTGGACACGAAGCCGGAGGTCAGCGCGCCGATGAGCAGGCCGGCCTGGAAAGCGGCGGTGGAGAAACCGAGGTAGGTCTTCTGGTCGTCTTCGCTCAGGTGCTTGGTGACGTAGATGACGTAGAGAGTCTCCGCCGCGGCGAGGCCGGTGGTCTGGATGAGGCGGCCGGCAAGGACCATGGGCCACGAGCCGGAGAAGATAAAGCCGATGGCCGAGCCCACGGCGATGAGGATGACGCCGGTGAGCATGAGCTTGCGGATGGAGATGGAGTCCGCGAGCGCCGAGTAGACGACGGCGCCGATGCCGATGATGACGCCGGCGAGCGAGGCCTGGAGGCTCGCGGTGTTATCGGAGATGCCCAGGCCCGCAGCCATGGGCATGGTCATCGTCTTAAAGCCGTTGTCAATGACGAGCGAGAAGACGAAGACAAAGAGCAGGATGGGGACGGCGGCCTTGGGATTGACCCGAGTGCCGTCCGGGGTGGTTTGCACGTTGGACATGGTTTTCCCTTGAAGGCGGAAGGCTAGGAGAGGGCTGCGAGCGGGAGGGCGAGCTTCATCATCGTGTGGAAGGCCGTCTGGCGCTCCTCGGCGGACAGGTGCGTGTCGGAGACGAGGTTGTCCGAGACGGTGAAGAGGCCGAGGGCGTCGACGCCGGCTTCGGCGGCGGTGGCGTAGAGGGCGGCGGATTCCATCTCGACGCCGAGGACACCCATGGCGGCCCAGCGGGCGTTGACGGAGTCGTCAAAGTTGTAGAAAATGTCGGAGCTCAAGATGTTGCCCACGTGGATGCGGGCGTCCTGGCGCTCGGCCTCATCGACGAGGCCCTTGAGCAGGCGCCACGAGGCGGTGGGCGCCCAGGTGCCGGGCAGGTTGTACTGCGACAGGAAGTTGGAATCGGTGGAGGCGGAGGCGGCGACGATGACGTCGTGGAGGTCGATGTTTTCCTGCATGGCGCCGATGGAACCGACGCGGACGAGGTTCTTCACGCCGAAAGTGTGGATGAGTTCCCAGGAGTAAATGCCGATGGAGGGCATGCCCATGCCGGTGCCCATGACGGAGACCGGCGTGCCCTGGTAGGTGCCGGTAAAGCCCAGGATGTTGCGTACCTCGTTGAACTGGACGACGTCTTCGAGGAAGGTGTCTGCGATGAACTTGGCACGGAGGGGATCGCCGGGCAGCAGAATGGTGTCTGCGATGTCGACGCCCTTGGGGTTGATGTGCGGGGTGGAAAGACCTTCGGTGCTGTGCAAAGCGGCCATGATGTGTGTCTCCTTGAGTCGATCACGCGGGGTGAAGTAGAAGTACTGTCACCTTCAAGCCTAGACCGTGGAGAACGAATGTCAATAGCTAAATTGACAGTTGTGCAGCGTGTGCGTCACAGGTCGAGCACCCGCTGCGCCGTCTGATGATCGATGACGAGGTGGGTGGCCAGTCCCATCTCCAAGGCAATGCGGATGGCCTGGGCTTTTTCGGCGCCGCCGGCCACGAGGATGCGGGTGGGCCGGCCCTTGAGATCGGCGAGCGTGATGCCCACGGTGCGTGCGTCGACGTCAGGCGCCGCGATGTTCCCGGTGCGCGTGAAGAAGCGCGAGCACACGTCGCCCACGGCGTGGTCCAAGATCTCCTGCGTCTCCGCGGCAGAGAGATAGCCCAGGTTGAGCGCGAGCGACTCGGGGGCGATGGCGCCGGCGGTAAAGACGGCAAGGTCCACGCTGCGGCCCAGCTCGAGGACGCTCGCGATGTGACGGTCGCGCGTCACCCAGTCCTTGGCTTCTGCGGAGTCGAAGATCACGGGCAGCGGGAGGAGCTCCGTCGTTGCGTTGAAGGCGCGGGCGAAAGCGCGCATGGTCTCCATGTCGCGTGTCGAACGTTCCGAGTGGGAGTGCCCGCCCTTGAGCTGCACCACGCGCACGCCCTGGAGGGGTAGCTGGCGCAAATGCTCCGAGACGGCGCACATCGTCGTGCCCCAGGACAGGCCCACCGTCATGCCGTCGTGGACGAGTTCCTCGAGGAGCGTGGCGCCGGCGCTGCCCAGGTCCGTGAGGAGGGTGCCGCCGGCTGGGGTGGTGACCACGCGGGCATCGGCAAGCTTAAAGCGCGCGGTGAGCTGGGCGACGAGTTCGTCAGAACGCTCGCGGGGATCGTGGATGGTGATGGTGACAAAGCCGCGCTCGAGCGCGTGGCCCAACAGTTTGGAGACGGTGGGGCGGGACAAGCCCAGGCGTGCGGCAACCTCGGCCTGGGAGAGGCCGGAACCGTAATAGAGCTTCGCCGCGTCGATTGATTGCCGGTCTTTGTCATCCAACATAAATCCATTCAAGCACACCGCATACAGGCGGCTAAAAACCGATATTTTCCGTCCTGTACAGCGGATTTGTGTAACGAGAAGAAAGTGGGTTACTCTTTCTAAGTCCGCAACGGAGAGCACGCGAAATATCGCACAGCTTCAACGGCGAGGATGTGCCCCCTTAGCTCAGTCGGCAGAGCGTTTCCATGGTAAGGAAAAGGTCGACAGTTCGATTCTGTCAGGGGGCTCCATTCATGTCTAGGGTTCATCCGGGCCCAGGGCGTGGAGTTCTAAGTGAATATGGCGGTGTAGCTCAGTGGTAGAGCAAGCGACTCATAATCGCTGTGTCGCGAGTTCAATTCTCGCCATCGCTACAGGTTTCTTTCCCCGCACGCGGGGGCAGGGGCCATGGGCTCTGCTAGAGTCAACTTCTACAAGCCCAGAGGGGCGTGGCGCAATTGGTAGCGCAACGGTCTCCAAAACCGTAGGTTGCAGGTTCGAGTCCTGTCGCCCCTGCAGAACGCAAAGAACCCGGCCACGCGCCGGGTTCTTTGCTTTTTATTGACCGCGCGGGAATTATTCACGCTCCTATCAGCTTTGCTAGAGTTGACAAAGTTATAGGTTTTCAATCCAGGAGGACATCTCACCCATGAGTGATGAGCAGCAGCCGCAGTCCGGCGCAGCCCGCCCGACCGGCAAGCGCCAGCTCTCCGGCGCGGCGACGACCACGTCCTCTGCCGCTTATGAGAACAAGCGCGTGGAGCGCGCCGCGGCGGAGAAGGACGAAAAGCCGGGCGGCGGCGTCGCCGCGTTCCCAGGCGAAGTCGTTTCTGAGATGAAGAAAGTCGTGTGGCCCACGGCGAAGGAAATGGTGCAGTACACGCTCATTACCTTCCTCTTCCTCATCGTTCTCACGGCGCTTGTGTGGGGCGTGGATTCGCTCACCGGCCTGGGAGTTGAAGCAGTCCTTGCCCCTTAGGTAGACTGCTTGCATAGTGACTTCATCATCCCGCTGTCCGGTCCGGACGGCGGGATTATTCATTACCCTGGGCAGTACACGCCCGCACGCAGAGGAGAGACTCACCCCATGAGCGAAGAGAACACCACCGACAACACTGCTGAAACCACTACGGAGAGCACGAGCTTCGAAGACGATCTGCAGGCCGCCCAGGCCCAGACCGCCCAGGCCCAGGCCGCCGCTGAGGCAGAAGCTGCCGAGGCCGCTGAAGCTGCAGAGTCCGCAGACGCCGAGACGCCCGCTGAGGCTGCCGATGCCCCCGCTACCGCCGAGGAGGCAGCCGCAGCCGTCGGCGCCGAGGCTGCCGCTGAGGACGACAGCGAGTACAAGACGCGCCTGCGTGCGTTCACCCGCGAGCTGAAAAAGCAGCCGGGCCAGTGGTACATCATCCAGTGCTACTCGGGTTACGAGAACAAGGTGAAGACCAACCTCGACATGCGTGCCCAGACCCTTGAGGTCGAGGACTCCCTCTACGAGGTTGTCGTTCCTATCGAGCAGCGCATGGAGCTCAAGGACGGCAAGAAGAAGATCGTCAAGCACAAGCTGCTGCCGGGTTACGTCCTCGTCCGCATGGATATCAACGACGCTGTTTGGTCCGTCGTTCGCGACACCCCGGGTGTCACCTCTTTCGTGGGCAACGAGGGCAACGCCACCCCGGTCAAGCCGCGCGACGTAGCCAAGTTCCTCATGCCGCAGGTCGCTCCGACTACGACCGGCGAGGCCGCTGCCGCCACCGCCGACGGCGAGCAGGTCATCGCCATGCCGGAGGAGACGGCTGCGCCGAAGCTCAACCACGACTTCCAGGTGGGCGAGGCCGTCACCATCCTGGCTGGTCCACTGGCTTCGGTTTCCGCGACTATCTCCGAGATCGACCCGGAGACCGGCAAGATGCAGGGCCTCGTGTCCATCTTCGGTCGCGAGACCCCGGTCGAGCTCTCCCCGAACGAAATCGAGCGCATCTCCTAAGCGAGTCCGGAAGCGAGCTCTCGTTTGACTCTCGCCGCGTAAGCGGCGACCTGCGCAAACGCGATTTTGTCCCAGACGCACGGTGTTCTAAAATGGAACACCGTGCGCTTTTTGCGCGCGTAGTAAATCGTTTATCCCCGGTGGCCTGCGAAAGCAGGCATCCGGACGGTGCCCGTTATTCATCGTGGCGGGTGCCGGTAACACAGGAATTGAGGTAATTCGATGGCTCCGAAGAAGAAGGTTACTGGCTTCATCAAGCTGCAGATCGAAGCTGGCGCCGCTAACCCGGCTCCGCCGGTCGGCCCGGCACTGGGTGCCCACGGCGTCAACATCATGGAATTCTGCAAGGCGTACAACGCTGCAACGGAATCCCAGCGCGGCAACGTGGTCCCGGTTGAGATTACCGTCTACGAGGATCGCTCCTTCGATTTCAAGCTGAAGACCCCGCCGGCAGCCAAGCTGCTGCTCAAGGCCGCAGGCGTGAAGAAGGGCTCCGGCACCCCGCACACCACCAAGGTTGCTTCTGTGACCTGGGATCAGTGCAAGGAGATCGGCCAGACCAAGTTCGAGGACCTCAACGCTCGCGACATCGAGAACGCTGCCCGCATCATCGCCGGTACCGCCCGCTCCATGGGTATTACCGTCGAGGGTGCTCCGGCCGACATGCCGCAGTAAAAACCTCCAACAACTTCATGTGGCAGGGCCAGCTTTCGGCCCGCACAGACCACAACAATCCACGAAAAGGAATTGCTTAAATGAGCACCAACTCTAAGGCTTACAAGGCTGCGGCCGAACTGGTCGACAAGTCCCGCCTGTACTCCCCGCTCGAGGCCGCGAAGCTGGCCAAGGAGACCTCCTCCAAGAACTACGACGCCACCGTTGACATCGTCTTCCGCCTCGGCGTTGACCCGCGCAAGGCTGACCAGCTCGTTCGCGGCACCGTCTCCCTGCCGAACGGCACCGGTAAGGACGTCCGCGTTGCCGTCTTTGCCGAGGGCCCGAAGGCTGATGAGGCCAAGGCTGCTGGCGCCGACATCGTCGGTACCGCCGAGCTGATCGAGGCCATCAACGAGGGCCACATCGACTTCGATGTCGCCATCGCTACCCCGGACCAGATGGCCAAGGTCGGCCGCGTGGCCCGCGTCCTCGGCCCGCGTGGTCTCATGCCGAACCCGAAGACCGGCACCGTTACCGCTGACGTCACCAAGGCTGTCGCCGACGTCAAGGGCGGCAAGATCTCCTTCCGTGTGGAGAAGGCTTCCAACCTGCATGCCATCATCGGCAAGGCATCCTTCGACGCCGAGAAGCTGGCTGAGAACTACGGCGCTCTCTACGACGAGATCCTGCGTCTGAAGCCGTCCTCCTCCAAGGGCATCTACGTCAAGAAGGTCACCATGACCACGACCTCCGGCCCGGGCATCCCGGTCGACGCGTCCGTCACCAAGGATTACACCGCTTAATTTCTAAGCGCACTTCTTTTAAGCGCCCAGTCACCTCACGGTGGCTGGGCGCTTGTGTATGAGCTTGCCGATGCCCCCGCTAGCCGAAGGCCCGCAACCATGCCATGCAGTCAGGACCTCAAGTGCTTATCGATGACTAGAGGGAAGGCCCAAACTGGTATTCTAAAATTCTCTTGGACCAATGGAGTAAATCTGGGAGCGCGAGTCGGATTTGGATGGCGTCTTACGTATCATTTCTTTCTCGCTCAGTTTTGCAATTCTCGGATTGATTTGCCCTCGAGTTAGGCCTGTTTCGCGCTCCAGCTCTTTGCGCGTGAGCCCGTGCTGCGCGGCACGTAACGCTGCCAAGATGCGCTTGTCTTTCTCGGCTGCAGACAGGTATGTGCTGCGCTTGGCATGGTCGTCGGCGGAAGCTGCGGCAGCCTGAGCGGCACCGGAAGCCACGGTTTCGATTAGGGCTTCGTCATTGTCGGATGGGGCCCTGTAGGTGGTGCCACGGCCAGAGCCGGCGGCATCGGCAAGCCCGTATTTCACCAATTGCTGAAGCTCGGCGCGGGCATTAACGGAGTCCATGGGGAAGGCGCTTCGATAGCTGCTATTGGTGATCTCCTCGCCGTGACGCATAGCGATGAGAGCGTGCTTTTGAGCGACGGATAGGGTGTCTGAGCCGGGGAGCTGCCCAAGCCAACGAAGGTCGGTATCGCTGAGAAGTGACGAAGAGGTGAGAATAGCGGTGAACTTAGTAATCTGATCGTCGAAGTGCGGGGCGGGGAGGAAAGCCTCTGCAAGGGCGGCACGAGCTGCAGGAATGCCAGTAGCTTGAGCCTCGATAACGCGGTATCCATTGTCGGTTGTGAGGGCGGCGCACATGGAATAGAGGATCGCGTTACGGGCGCGAGGGGAGGTGTAGCCGAGCTGATTTTTGGTGATGCCCCACAATCCGCCGGGGCTTTCCACAATGAGCTTGGTGGGCTGCTTGATGAGCTGCGTATACATGCCGTAACTTGCAGCGGAAAGATCGCGGTGAACCAGGGCATTGGCGATGATCTCGCGAATGGCGATCGGAGGGAGCTCAGGTACATCGATCCCGTTGCCATCGCGGAAGGTTACTCCGACGCGTAGCTGCGCAGAGACCCATTCCCTTGCCGAGTCAAGGAGGTCCGGTACGGGACCCGTGAATTCGCGACGATCGGTGAGCCGTTGAGCAGTGTCGACCTGGGGATTGATGGCGCGAGCTTTGACCACGAGGTTGGGTAGGAACTGCTGCGGCTGCTCGCCGAAGGCGTAAAGGGCTGCAGTCGTGACGAAACCAGTGTCCGGGTCAATAACGTTGGTGCGGATGTGGAGCGTGCGTTCGTCGAGGTCACGCAGCCGGCGAGAGTCACGCTTTTTCGCGCTGAGGTATTGCTGGAGCAGGTCGTCTACCAAGTCGTGTTGAACCGTGGCCCCCTCGACTGGTGTGCGATCCGCGTGTGGTTGCTGCCGCTCACCGACCAAGAAAAGCTCTTCTTGAGGCGATAAGTCGTAGTCGCCGTCGCCGGAACGAATGTAGGCCTTGCCAAACTTACCGACGCGGAAGGGACGATGCTCTGAAGGCTGGGGAGGAACAATCGCAGCAACGACGGGTTTCCCCTCCACGATGGTCACCTCAACTGCACCGAGTTGCAAGGGCGGCGTGATTCGCTCGCGGGCCTTTGAAGCGATTGCGGACTGTGCGGCTTTCGGATCCCAGACTCCAGTGACATCAAAAGCGCCACCATTTTCAGCGACCCCGAGGATGAGTGTGCCGCCGTCTGGCATATTGGCGAAGGCGCAGAGAGTCTCGTCAATTGATTCGGGAATCTGGTGAGAGGCTTCTTTGGCCTCGACATTCCACGTATCATTTTGCGTATCGCGGAGGAGCGCAATGAGTTCTGGGACGTCGATGATGCTCATGGGGAGCAGTGTACCCAAGTTTGATCGGAAATCGTACTGAAATATGATTGAAATGTGACTGAAATATTGTGCTGAAAATTCAGTACGAATTCAGTACGGTTGTAAATCGAGTTGGATGGTGAAATGGCGTTCTTTTCGCCGGAAAAGACACCATAATGGTTGTAACCAAGCAGTATGAGATGCGGAACTAGTAGAGAGGAACTGGAGCGCCGTGGCGACGATGAGTGGTGGAACACCCCGATCCAGCAACTTCGGCTTTATCGGCGTGGTGTGGCCGAACCTGCTTAACGACTGCCGATTGGTTGAGTGAAATGCACTCACTAATCCGCGCGGTTCCGTGTTCCAAGCGCGCTTCGTGCTCGAATCTGTGGTGGGGCACGTGGCTACGGGGTCAAGTCCATTGATGTGGTGGATTGCCACGTTGACGGCGCTGAGCAACTGCGTGATTTTCATGTCGATGAGTCGATAGGAGGCTTTTGCGCGGAATCGTGGGGATGGATGAACCGGCCGTGCGCGCTGAATGTTCTGCCGTGCCGGCAGATACCACGCTGAATTCTGTGCAGATTCAATTCGTGGATCTGCTGGTGGGTTACATTGCGCGCAATGGTGTTCTTGAGACAGCAGAGCTAACGCGGCCACCGTTTGATGAATATGGCAACGTGGTCGACATTTTCCGGACAATGCGGTGCGCGCGCCATCGGACAGGGAATCCGCCAGCTAACGCGCAGCGCGGAGGCGGTTTCGTAGGTGCGTTGAGTTGATGGATGCGTTTGTACTTTCCTACCGTGTTCGGCACGCCGTAGCTCGAAAGTGTCTAATCTCGTATGGGATACTCGTGGGTATGGCAGCAACATCTTCGATGTCGTATCCGCCTGATCTGCGTCTATCGAGCCTAGTTCTCGCCGACGGCGGGATGCGCGAGGAACTCGGACTTAACGCGTCGTGGCGTGCGGTCGATGAGTCACGCGTCCTGGGAACAGGGGAGGAGTGCTTCCAGCGTGCGAGTGCGAACCTGCTTGAGTTTCGTGCGCACCGATATGCCGGGGTGCGCGTGCGCCGCGATCCTGTGGACCCAGACGTGGTGTGGCTACGCGTGGGTCCGACGCTCTCGCCGTGCCGCATTCTGCATGTCGAGCGCACGCCGCAGCGCACCGCGTTGGTCTACGGGACGCTGCCCGGGCACGTCGAGTGTGGCGAAGAGGCGTTCCTCATCGAGCATCGCGCCGATGGCAGTGTCGTAGGCAGGTGTGTCGCGTTTTCCCGCCCCGAGCGCTGGTTCGCGCGGCTGGCCCCGCACCTCGCGGCAGCCGCTCAGAGCCTCATCACCCGGCGCTATCTCGCGGGCATGGCGAAGCAGGAATAACGAAGGGACAGCGGTTCGAGCCACGCGTCAGCGTGGGAATGAGGACGAGAGTTTCTCCAGTTGTGCCCGGGCTGCGACAATCCCCTCAACAGCAGGCTTGATCGCTGCGGATGAGAGAGGCATGCCTGCCGAGCTTAGCTCTAAAAGGGAAGAACCGCAGGCGTCCTGGTTGCCTTGCATACACGCGGATTGGCGGCTTACTGAGGACAGCATGACTCCGATGAGAGTGCCTCCTGCGGAGAGGATGCCCAGCGTGCCTGTGGCGTTCGAGGAATTCTCGGAGGAGTCGTCGGCCGTGGCCGTGGGGACGGTTAATGCGAGTGCTGTGGCGGTCGCGACCGCGACGAAGCGTGAGGAGTAGTGCATGCGGGGTCCTTTTTAGCGCGCGCCGAGTCCGAGACGCGAGGAGCTGGCAGCGAGCGAGTCATTGGCCATCGTGGCGAGACCCGAGACGAGGCTATAGCCGCCAAGCAGACTCGAGCCGATGAAGCTGCTGGTGAGCGACCTGATGTCGCACTGGGCATCGGGGTTGCCGGCGTAGCACGTGTTGTAGGCCAGACCGCTAAGCGAGACGTCCATGACAACGAGGCCGAGGAGAACATAACCGATGACGGCACCGGCCTCGGAACTTCCGTCTGAGCTCTCATCCGACTTCTTGCCGTCAGTCTGGGGCGACGTGCCTGCCTCCTGGTGCGCGGCGGTCTGGGCTGCCTCTACGGTGGCGTATGCGTGCGCCTCTACTGCGATGGCTGTCGGAGCCGGAGCTACGACGGTGGTGGTGAGGCTTGCCGTGGCGGTCATTGCAGCTACAAGCAGTGTGATACGGCGGGGGAGATGAAGTGACATGGAAGGTCCTTGAAAGATGCGAGATGGGAGAGACGTGGTCGAGCCAGCTGGGTGAACCGGCTGTAGCGTGAAGATTTACTGAGCGTTACGAGCGAGCATGGCGTTATTCGCGTGGGCGCCCAAAAAGAGCGCGCCGATGAAAAGAATGGCGGCAACGATACCGATGGCCGTGTCTTTGGCGGCTGAGCTTGCGTCGTTGTCGGCCTTGAGCTCTACGGACTGGATAACAGGGGCAGTCTGTGCATGCGCGAGCGCTGGCGATGAGACCGTGAGTGCAGTGGCCAGCATGGTAGCGGTAAGCGCTTGAGAGATGCGTCGCATGAGAATGAGCCTTTCGTGAGGGGTGGGTTTAACGCTGATTGATGGGGCAGGTGTTGAGGCCAAAGGGCCTGTAAAGCGGGCAGAAGCCCAGTGCTGCGGTGGCACCGAGGATGGTGCCCATGACGATGAGTGCGATTCCTGCTGGGCTCTTGGGCTTGACTGCGAAGAACGCAAGCAAGAAAGCGACAACGGCGCCTGCGCCGCGTACGGAGCGATCAGTGATGGACTCGTTGCGTTGTATGACGAGACCTTTCACAGAAGAAAGAGTTAAAGAATGAAAGAGACGCCGGAATTACATAAACGATGCTGTACAGACAACCTCTTCATCTAGATTAGGCCGCGGGAGGAACGGGCGGAACCACATGAGATGTGATCTTGGCGGTGTCAACCGTCCGCCTGTCGTGCAACGCAGTTGCGCGCAACTTGCGCTGTGTCATGTGCGCAGCGGGAGGATGTTGTGGATGTAGTACCAGAATCCCTGCGGGTTCACGATTGGCAGCGCGCTCAGCGTGAAAGCCTGGCTGGCAGCGGAGCTCGTGTACGTCGCTGCGATGGCATATTGGCCAGTGGTTGCACTCTCATCGCGGTAGCGAATACCCGTCGCGATGAGGTCGTAAGCGGCCAGTCCGCCCACGACGCCGAGCACGATGCCGGCGGTGCTCACGGTAACTGCGCAGCTGACTTTGACGCCGAGGAGTCGGCACGAAGTATGGGCCATGGAGGCTTCTTGATATGAGGTTGTGTAGGGACAATGATCTCCAACGAGCCCAGCGCAGGGCGGGAGCGGCGGTGGAGTAAAGGCGGCATCGGCAGGCTCAGCGGAACGGGATTTTGTTGTTTTGAGCAGCGGGTGTAGTGTAATCCCAGAAGTTTGAACGACCGATTGGTCGAGCTCAAGTTTCACCGAAGACCGTTGGTCGCCTAGAAATAGGCCGAAGGTTCCCGCTTAAAGGGACGGCCCACGCAGGAGACACTTGCGATTACATGGCCTTAAAGCCGTGCGCCTCGTGCTCTTGCACGGGGCTTTTTGTTTGTGCAAAAGGCTCCGGCGGAAAATATTAAGAGATGTTTCGAAAGGAGGCGAGAGAACAAAATGGCAAACCCGAAGAATACCGCTGACCTGGCTACTCTGAAGGAGAAGCTCGAGGGTGCAAACTCCGTCGTGCTCACCGAGTACCGTGGTCTGACCGTTGCTCAGCTCCAGGAGCTGCGTAACAATCTCGGCTTTGACGTTGAGTACTCCGTCGCCAAGAACACCCTCTTCAAGATCGCTGCCGCTGAAGCTGGCATCGAAGGTCTTGACGAGCTGCTGACCGGCCCGACCGCTATTGCGTTCATTAAGGGCGAGGCAGTGGATGCCGCTAAGGTTATCAAGAAGTTCGCTGATGATAACAAGGCATTCGTCGTCAAGGGTGGCTACATGGACGGCAACGCACTGTCTGCCGACCAGGTCAACGCCATCGCCGAGCTGGACAACCGCGAGACCACTCTCGCAAAGCTGGCTGGTGCCATGAAGGGTTCTATGGCAAAGGCTGCTGCAGTCTTCAACGCTCCTGCAACCAAGATGGTCCGCACCGCTGCGGCCCTGCAGGACAAGAAGGCTGCCGAGGCTTAAAGTCGCGAATACTCGCGCACACAATTAAAACACACACACTTTGGAACGCACGGCGTTCCGCACAGAAAGGATGGCCATCATGGCTAAGCTCACCAAGGACGAGCTCATTGAAGCTTTCAAGGAAATGACCCTCATCGAGCTCTCCGAGTTCGTCAAGGAATTCGAAGAGGTCTTCGACGTTGAGGCTGCTGCTCCGGTTGCAGTTGCAGCTGCAGGTGCCCCGGCTGCCGGCGGCGCTGCTGAGGAAGAGAAGACCGAGTTCGACGTCGTTCTGACCGACGCTGGCGCAAAGAAGATCGGCGTCATCAAGGTCGTCCGCGAGATCGTCTCCGGTCTGGGCCTGAAGGAAGCCAAGGAGCTCGTTGAGTCCGCTCCGAAGGCTATCCTCGAGGGTGCTTCCAAGGACGACGCTGAGGCCGCTAAGGCTAAGCTCGAAGAGGCTGGCGCTTCCGTCGAGCTCAAGTAATTTCCTTTCGGACTTACTTGTGGCTTAAATGCCACGACCCCACCGACTTCTGTCGGTTGGGGGTCGTTCCCGTTTTCTTGCCGCCCGTGGGGATGTCCCGTGAGGAGATGGGGCCTTATCGCGCGGCGGGGGAGCGCGACAGTGATGTCACGATGGTGAGCGTTTGGGGAAACTCGGGCAGGGATTGCCGGCAGAGACTGAGTCGAAGCTAGTAATCGAAACGGTTGTCGCTGCCGGGTTGACCTGCGTTAGAACGCGGCGTCAGCGGAGCGCGCGAAGGCCTTGAGCTCGTTGCCGGTGAGACGGTACGTATCCCAGTCATCTTGGACTTCGGCGCCGATGTGCTCGTAGAAGCCGATGGCTGGCTTGTTCCACTTGAGCACGGACCACTCGATGCGGGCGTAGTCCCGCTCGTGGGCGACGCGGGCGAGTGCGCGGAGGAGGTCGCCGCCGATGCCGCGGCCACGGCGATTCTCGCGCACGAAGATGTCTTCGAGGTGGATGCCGTGGACGCCTTCCCACGTGGAGTAGCTAATGAACCACAATGCGAAGCCATCGAGCGAGGTGCCAGTGGAGAAACTGTCGTGCTCGCCGCGGCGTGCGCCGTCCTGATGCACGCCCCGAGGGGTCTCCGCGACATGACAGAAGACCTGCGGGTTCGCGCCGAAGAGGGCGCGCTCCAGGTCAGTGGGCGTGGCGCGCACGGCGCCTGGTTCCATCTCGTAGTCGGCGAGCTCACAGATGAGCTCGTGGATTTCTGGAATGTCCTCGGGACGGGCGGGGCGAATCACAAAATTATGCTAGCGCACCCATGGGGTCCCAAGCAGGCAATGTATTCACGTGCTCGCTGGAGAGCGCCTTCTGGTACTCCTCCGGCAGGCGGGACGGGTGGACGGCAATCTCAAAGACGTACTCGTCGAACCAGTCGTCGCGCATGGTCCAGAAGCCCTTGTCGGCCTTGTCCGTGCCCCAGGAGTTCTCCACGCGCCAGCGGGTGGGCTGGCCGTTCGGGGCATCGACGCCGGTGAGCACCATGGCGTGCGTCATGAGCGACTCGTGCGTGCGCAGGCGGTCAGCCTTGTCGATGTCGAGCTTGATGCCGAAGGCCGACTCATAGTCGTAGAGCTTCGCAGCCCAGATACCGGCGTCGCCGTTGGATTGCTGGTCAGTATCGCAGCCGAACCACACAGCGGCGCCGTCCTGCAGCGAGTCGAATGCGGCCTGGCGGAGGACATCGCTCGGGGCGTTTAAGTACGTGACGTCCTTGCCCACGACGTTGCCCAGGTGGTCCACGGTGTAGAGCTCGCCGTAGGCGTTGCGCGGGTCGTTGACCACGCAGACGTACTCGGAGAGATCCGCAGGCAGCATGCGTGCGGCGAACTCCTGCGGGGTAAACGTGCCCTCGCGGTGGAACTCATTGTCCTTGTCGCGATAAGCCCACTCGAAGTTCTCCGGCGGGACACCGAGGTTGGTGACGAGGATGCGGTAGCAGTCGCGCAGCGCCTGCTCATGGATGCCGGCGCGCTCTGTCTCGGCGGCCGCACGCAGGCGCATCGCGGCGCGGTGGAGGACGGTCTCGAGGTTGCGGTTCATCAGGCGCGTCTGGTTGGAGGAGGCGGTCTCCGGCATGGCGTACTGCGGCACGACGCCGTACTTCTCGACGATGGCAATGAACATGGACCACTGGCCACCGTCATCGATGGGGGAGTCGAGAAGCTGCTTGATGGTGCGGTCATTGATGTCGCGGTCTGCGAGCTCCTCCATGGCCGTGAGGAAATAGTTGGCCTTCTCCAGCTTGTCGAAGAAGTGGATGTAGGTCTGCGAGAACTCGAAGTCCTTGATGTTGGCGGTATCCATGACAGGGCCGCGCAAGGAGTTCAGGCCAGCGAAGATCCAGCAGCGGCCGGATTGCTTCTGGTTGGCGGCGGACCACTTGTCCACCTTGGTCTCCACGGCTGGAGTGAGCTCGGTGGCGAGCGTGTGGTCGAGGAGAACCTGGTCGAGCGACGTGCCAGCGGCAGCGTTGCGCAGCAGCGTGAGCGTCGGGTCCTGGGCCAGTTCCGCGTTGCGAGCGGCAATGGACTGGGGATCTAGTTGTGCGTTGTTCATGAGGGTGGTCTCCTAGATCATCCGGTCGTCGATGGGCAGTTCGATGGGCTGGGTCTTAAGGCCCTTGAGTTGAGCCTCCGTGAGGTATTTCTTGCGTACGATGGCGCCGAAGACGTTATTGTCCACCCAGTCATCCGTGGCGGTGCCGTAGCCCTTGCCGGGGATCTCCTTGTTATCGATGGAGCGGTGCGGTCCGTGAACCTTCGTGCCCCAGGAGTTCTCCACGCGCCAGCGGCCGCGGCCCTCTGCGTCCTCATCGAAGCCGGTGAGCACCATGCCGTGCGTGGGCGTCGAGTCGCCGGAGGCGAGGCGTTCGGCCTTCGTCGTTGAGGTGTCGATGCCATAGAGCAGATCGATAGCGAGAAGGCCCTCGTCCCAGACGCCGTCGTTGAACGAGAAGTTGCGGTTGACGTCGCACGCGAACCAGACGGGCTCGTCTGCCTCGAGGCTGCGGCGGGCGGCGGCGCGCAGTTCCGTGACGTCGATATTGAGGTACGTGTAGCCCTCGTCCTCGAGGACGTTGCGGCTAGGGGTGGAGACGTAGAGCTGGTTGTTCTGCGCTTCTTCACGCGGGTCAGCGCCGAGCATGACGTAGTCGTCGAGGTCCGGCAGGAACTTCGCGGCAAACTCGCGCGGGGTCGAGGTCAAGCGGTGGAACTCAGTGTCCTTATCACGGTACGACCACTCGAACTCGGTGGGCGGGAAGCCGAGGTAGACGGCGAGGACGCGCTGGGCGTCCGCGATGGCGGCATCGGCAGCCTGCTGGGCGTCCGCGCCCGCGCGAACCTGGAGGGCGGCGCGGCGCACGATGGTGGCGAGCGTGCGGTTCATCTCGCGGGTATCGCCGGCGGCGTGGGTCTCCGGCATGACCTCGGCGGGCACGGCGCCGTACTTGGCGACGAGGCTGGTAAAGAAGTTCCACCAGCCTCCGTCCGCATTCGCGTCGTCCAGGATGTGGGCGACGACGCGATCGTCGAGGTCAGCGTCCTTGTGCTCGATGAGCTCGTGGAGCACCAGGTTGACGCGCTCGAGCTTGTCAAAGTACTGCAGGTAGATAAAAGAAAACTCGAAGTTCTCGACGTTTAATTCCTTGGCCGCGCGGTGGCGGAAGACGTTGAGCGCCGCGAACATCCAGCAGCGCCCGGAGCGCTTCTGGTTGGTCACCGGCAGGGTGTCGAGCTTAATCTGCGTGGCCTGCTGGACGGCGATGAGCTTGTCATAATCGAGGGCGGCACGGCCGACGCCCACCTGGGTGACGGCATTGCGGGCCGGGTGCAGCTGCGGGTCGTTTACTGCCTGGTGACGCAACTCGGCGAGTAAGTCTGATGTTATGTGGGTCATAGAACCGTTCTAACATACTAGGCTCGATGAGCATGAGTGAACCCAATGTTGTAAAAACCTACGGCGTCGAGGTCGAACGCCTCGCCCAGACGCACTACCGCGCAACCAACCCCGCGGGCGCCTCGCTGGAGTTCGGTGCGGGCGAGGGACTGCTCAGTCCCGTGGAGCTCTTGCTCGCCGCGGTGGCGGGCTGCACCGCTGTCGACGTGGACGTGGTGACCTCGCGCCGGGGTGAGCCTTCGACATTCCGTATTACCGCGGAGGGCGACCGCGTGAACGAGGCCGGGGCGTCCCGGCTTTCCGATGTCCGTCTCGCCTTCGACGTCACCTTCCCCGATACGCCGGAGGGGCGCCAGGCGCAGGCCATGGTGGGACGCTTGGTGCAGGTAAGCCACGACAAGGACTGCACCGTCTCGCGCACGGTGGAGCACCCCACGAACGTGACGTTTAAGGTTTAGCGCGTGCTGTGGATCCTACTCGGCGTCGTGGCGGGGCTGGTCGTGCCGGTCCAGACTGTCATTAATAC
The DNA here is from genome assembly GCF_001563605.1 of Corynebacterium sp. CMW7794. Classification (NCBI taxonomy): domain Bacteria; kingdom Bacillati; phylum Actinomycetota; class Actinomycetes; order Mycobacteriales; family Corynebacteriaceae; genus Corynebacterium; species Corynebacterium sp. CMW7794. The sequence continues at coordinate 45,478 of NZ_KQ961714.1, read as the reverse complement.
GCGCCTGCGTGAGTCGACTGGCACGCCGTTCTCGTCGTCCATGATCTCGTTTGCGGTGGGCACGGCAACGCTGCTTACGGCGGTACTCGTGCTCCAGCGCGGGAACTTTGGGCTCTCGGGCGCGTGGGGTGCCCCGCCGTGGATCTGGGCCGGTGGCCTCCTGGGCGTGGTGTTTCTTACCGGCAATATCCTGCTCTTTCCACGCCTGGGTGCGGTGCAGACCGTCGTGCTGCCCATCGCAGGGCAGATCCTCATGGGCCTGATCATCGACCACTGTGGGCTGTTTAGCTCGCCGGTCGCTCGGCTGACGTGGGTACGCCTGCTGGGCGCGCTCATCGTGCTCGCCGGCGTCATGCTCACCGTGGGGCGCCCGCGCGCCCAAGAGACAGGCTGGGGCCTGCTGCCGTGGCAGATAGCCGGCTTCGTCTTCGGCTGCCTGAACGCGTGCCAGGCCGCCATCAATGGGCATCTGGGGCAGCTGGCAGGCTCGGCCCTGTCCGCGGCGTTCGCGTCCTTTGCTATTGGCACCGCGACGTTGCTGTTCATCAATGCCGTGCTGCGGTGGCGTCCACACTTTGACCGTCCGCACGGGGAGCGTAATCCGTGGTGGATGTGGCTGGGCGGAGTGTTGGGCGCGCTCTTCGTCTTCTCCACGGCCTCGCTCGTGCCGCAGATTGGCACGGGGCTCACGGTCGTCGCCACGCTGTTGGGCTCCATGGTCGGGTCTGTCATTATCGAGTGCGCCCGTGGCGAGACCGTGGCGGTCCGGCAGTGTGTGGGGCTCGCTCTCGTTCTCGCGGGCGTCGTGCTTATTCGGTTGGTCTGAACCGGTCGCTGCGCTGTAGTTGTGTGAACTGTGTGCCCTCCGGCGTGGGGTCATCAGGCCACTAAGTTCAGTACACCGCGCACCCGACGATTCGGGTGCGCGGTTTGTGTTGTGTGTGAGCGGTGTGAGGCGTCGATTTAGGCGTCGGTGCCGATCTTGCCGTCTTCCTTCCAAACGACCACGACGGCCGGGCGCGGGGTGGAGTTGCCGCCGTCGGGCCAGTGGGAGGTGGGGGACTCGAAGGTGGCATCGTCAGCTTCGCCTGGGTGCTGGACGTTGACCATGACGCGGTCGTCGTCGACGATGGGGCCGCAGGTCTCCGCGCCGGCGGGGACGGTGAGGAAGCACTTGAGCTCGCCGCGGGTGTCGCCCTCGGTGGTCACGGCGTAGAGGCCGTCGTTGGTGTCGAGCGCGTTGCCGTCGGTGGAGATCCACAGGTTGCCGTGGTTATCGAAGGCCAGGTTATCTGGGCAGGAGATGGGGGAGACCTTCTCCTTGTCAAAGCCGCCGAAGTAGGTGTTGGCCTCCTTCGGGTCACCGCAGACGAGGAAGAGGTTCCACTTGAGGGATTCGCCGGCGTGGTCGTCGGTCAACTCCATGACGAGGCCGTTCTTGTTTTCTTTGACCGGTGCCCACTCCATGGGCTCTTCCTTGTTCTTCTTGGCGTTCTCGCCCGTCGCGCCGCGGTACGAGTTATTGGTGAGCGCGACGTAGACCTTCTCCGTGTCCGGATGGACCTCCATGTCCTCGGGGCGGTCCATCTTGGTCGCACCGACGGCATCGGCAGCCTCGCGGGTAAAGACCGCAACCTCTTCGGCGGTAAAACCGTCGACGTGGGAGACGAACGTGTTGTTCTCCGTGTCCGAGGTGAGCAGCTTGACCCAGGTGCCCTCGCCGTCGAAAGCGCCGTCCTCGGGCAGGACGCCGGAGCCGTCAATCTCGTCTGCCGGGGAGTTGCCCTCGAGCTTGGCTACGTAGAGGGTGCCGTGGTCGAGGATGGAGAGGTTGTGTTCGATGTTGCCTTCCTCGAATTTCTTGGTGGAGACGAACTTGTAGATGTACTCGAAGCGGGAGTCATCGCCCGAGTAGCACACGACGGTGCCGTCTTTCGTGATATGGATATTGCCGGCCTCGTGCTTGAAGCGGCCCAGCGCAGTGTGCTTAATCGGGGTGGACTGCGGGTCGAGCGGGTTGATTTCTACGACCCAGCCGAAGCGGTTGGGCTCGTTGGGCTCCTTGGCGACATCGAAGCGGTCGTCGAAGCGCTCCCACTTGCGGTCGGTCTCCGGATCCTTGATGCCGAAGCGCTCGAGCGACTTCTTCGCCTTCTCGTCCTTCATGTTCTCATCCGCGGCGAAGTACTGATCGAAGTTCTCCTCGCCGGAGAGCATGGTGTTCCACGGGGTCACACCACCGGAGCAGTTGTTGAAGGTGCCCTTGACGGTCTCGCCAGCCGGGTCTGCTGTGGTCTTTACCAGGTCGGTGCCCTTGGCGGGACCCACCAGCTTAAATTCCGTCGTGCCCGTGATGCGGCGGTTGAGCGGGCCGAACTCGCGCTTGAGCTCGCCGGTGCCCTCGACCTTGGAGACCTCCAGGATGGTGTGGCCGTGGCCTGCCCAGCCGATCTTGGCCTGTTCCTCTGTCGGGTTGTCTGCGTCGTAGTTCGGGAACATCATCGGCTCGGTCGTGTACTCGTGCGAGCACATGTAGATCATGCGGTTCGGGTCATCCGGGTGCTCGATAAGGCCCGCGAAGTCATTGTTGAAACCGAACTGCTTCTCTGCGGCCTCGGCCGTCTGGTTGTTGACGTCGAACTCCGGCGCGCCTTCGATGACCGGGTCGCCCCAGGCGATGAGGATGGACTGCGCGTAGCCGGCCGGGATGACGACCTCGTCCTTGGTGTTCGGTTGGACGGCCTCGAAGCGCATGCCCTCGGCCGAGGTGAGCTCCACCTTTGCCGTCGTCGTGGAGCCCGAGCCTGCCGATGCCCCCTCCTCCGCCGGGCTGCAGGCCGCCAGGGCCGCGCCGCCGCCCACGGTGACGACGGTGAGACCACCGGCGCGCAGGGCGGAGCGGCGCGAGAACGGAGTAGTGAACTGGTCGCCGAAGTAGGCGTTGCTCGAGGGGTTCTCGCATTCCCCGAAGCAGGCGTTACCGCATTTGTAGGTGCAGGTGAGCGAGGAACGGGAGGACGTAAAACGGTTGCTAAAGAGATTCTTGCCAAGCAGGGCCATGGGTGCGCTCCAAAAATTATTGCCCGCGCGGTGGGGAGGTGCGCGGGACGTGGGTAGAACGCATCTATTAAAGGAGGGGTGAGTTTCGAGCGCATGGAAACAAGGTGTCGGATACGTGAATTCTCCGTAAACCCCGCGTCTTAGTGTTGTGAGTTCTGTTGGTGTTCGCGCCAGAAGAGTTCATCCGCGAGGGCCATGTGCTCGTCCGTGGCGTCTTCGAGCGACAGGTCGGGGTGCTGGCGTGCGGTGGGGAGGGGCGGCGTGCGTCTCGATCCGGGTCGTCGTAACGCTGAGCGTCGTGGGGTACGTTGTGGTTCTCGGACCGTGAGAAGCCTGTCCTCAACACGGTCGCTGCGGCAGCGATGGGTTATCCTTGTCTGCGTGAGTGAGCAGAAGAATACTGAAGTAAATGACGTTCCGGAGCAGCTGCGCATCCGCCGCGAGAAGCGCGAGCGCCTGATCGACTCTGGCGTGGAGGCCTACCCGGTCACCGTGCCGCGTTCTACCTCCCTGGCTGACCTGCGCGCCAAGTACGTCGTGGTCGCCGAGGGCGAGGAAAAGGGTGCCCAGGAAGGCGTGACCTACTTGGCCGCGGGCGACGAGACCGAGGATGTCGTCTCCATTGCCGGCCGCCTGATCTTCATGCGCAACACCGGCAAGCTCTGCTTCGCGACGCTGCAGGATGGCGACGGCACGCAGGTGCAGGCCATGCTTTCCCTCGCCGAGGTCGGCGAGGAGGCGCTGGCCGCGTGGAAGTCTGACGTCGACTTGGGCGACTTCATCTCCGTGACCGGCAAGGTCATTGCCTCGCGTCGCGGTGAGCTCTCCGTCATGGCCACCGAGTGGACGATGGCTGCGAAGTCCCTGCGTCCGCTGCCGGTTGCGTTCGCGGACATGAACGAAGAGACTCGCGTGCGCCAGCGCTACAACGACCTCATCGTGCGCCCGGAGGCCCGCAAGAACGCGATGACCCGCGTCCGAGTCCTGCGCGCGCTGCGCGACTACCTGGAAAGCCAGGACTTCGTGGAAATCGAGACGCCCATGCTGCAGACGTTGCACGGCGGTGCGGCTGCCCGTCCGTTCGTCACGCACTCCAACGCGCTCGACATTGACCTTTACCTGCGCATCGCGCCGGAGCTCTTCCTCAAGCGCGCCGTCGTGGGCGGCATCGACCGCGTCTTTGAGATCAACCGCAACTTCCGCAACGAGGGCGTGGACAAGTCGCACTCGCCGGAGTTCGCCATGCTCGAGACCTACGCCGCGTGGGGCGACTACAACGACTGCGCACGTACCACGCGCGAGTCCATCCAGTACATCGTCCGTGAGCTCAATAAGGCTGAGGGCAAGGATCCGGAGGATCTCACTCGTACGCTTGCCGACGGCACCGTGTACGACTTCGGCGGCGAGTGGAAGGAAATCGAGATGTATCCTTCGCTCAACGAGGCACTTCAGCGCAAGTTCCCGGGCCAGCCGGAGGTCACCATCGACTCCACTGTTGAGGAGCTCAAGGCGATCGCTGACGTCATTGGCCTCGAGGTCCCGAAGGACGGTGGCTGGGGCCACGGCAAGCTCGTCGAGGAAATCTGGGAGGTGCTCTGCGAGGACCAGCTCGAAGGCCCGATCTTCGTGAAGAACTTCCCGGTCGAGACCTCGCCGCTCACCCGTCAGCACCGCTCGCAGCCGCGCGTGACCGAGAAGTGGGACCTCTACGTCCGCGGCTTCGAGCTGGCCACCGGCTACTCCGAGCTCATTGACCCGGTCATCCAGCGTGAGCGCTTCGAGGACCAGGCCCGTCTGGCCGCCAACGGCGATGATGAGGCCATGCGTCTCGACGAGGACTTCCTTGCCGCCATGGAACAGGGCATGCCGCCGACGGCCGGCACCGGCATGGGCATCGACCGCCTGCTCATGGCCGTCACCGGCCTGGGCATCCGCGAGACCGTGCTCTTCCCGCTGGTGAAGCCGGAGGCACGTTAGTCTTCGACGCCGACCCGTCTACGGCCATGTGCCGGGGCGGGTTTCGTGTGTCTTGAGGAAAATAGCCGCAACGTCCGAATAAGGCGCAAGAGAATAAGGCGCAAGAATTGTGACCTTCTTCCACCTCGACGAGGAGCCCGGGCTCGTGCGCTTCCACAATCAATTGGCCGCGCGCGTGGGAGGCAAGGTCGTGGCCCCGGACGTCGACTCGCTCGGTGCGGCGGTCGTGGGGGAGTACCCCCACCGCCGGGTCTACAACGCTGCTTTCCCGTTTATGTCGAGGGCGTGTGCAAAGATGACCGTATGAAATCCCTGCTCTTTCCTAGTGCAGTCATCGGCATGGCGCTCGTTGTGAGCGCCTGCTCGTCCGGAACCAGCGAGCCGGTCACCTCGACCGTCGTCGTCCAGCCGTCCCAGTCCGCTTCCGCGTCCAGCGAGTCCGCGCCGGCACCCAGCTCGACGGCAGAGGCCGCCTCCGCCACGTCCAAGGACAAGTCTGGCCAGCGCTCCGCGGACGAATTCCTCAACGCCCCGCTCGACCACTCGACTATGGATTCCTACGGCGTGACGAACGCTGACGGCTCTTCGGGGTGCATGGTCATCCCGGACAATGACCACGTCTCCTGCCGCCTGGCTTTCAATGACCCGCCGCTCGTCCCCCAGGTGGGCATGCCCATCTGGGAATCCAATGGCTTGAAGTACGAGTCCGACTACGGTTTTAGTCCAGCCGCATTCGTGGGCGGCGAGTACCGCACGGCCGGCGCGCTGCAGCCGGGCGAGTCGGTCGACATCGAGGGCGTGACTTTCGAAGCCCTTGTTGGTGGCGGCCTCAAGGGCACGAAGGACGGCCACGAGTTCACCATCTCGGGCAGCGGCGAGTACCACTCTGATACTTTCCCGCCGAAGCCTGCGGCTGACGGCACTGCGCGTGTGGGCACGGTCTGTGGTCAGGCGAACCCCATGGGCAACCAGGACTTCCTCGTCTACGTCGCCCAGGACGGCACCAACTGTAACGAGGCGATGGCGGCGCTCGACGAGTACAAGGATGCCGAAAAGGGCGGTCAGGCACTTATCGCGCCGGTGAGCAACGGCTGGGGCTGCTCGGTTTCGGCTCTCGACGGCCAGCCAGACACTCCGGAAAATCGCCACTTTACGTGCTCGGCCGATAACGGCCAGCAGCGCGTCGTCCTTATCAAGTAGACGCGGCGCCGCAGCTATCTGCCGATGGCGTCCCTGAAGTCTTTGTAGGCCGCAGGGGCGCCACGGCGTTGGGCGACCCAGATGTCGTCCTTGGAGTCATATGCCACGCCAATTCCGATGAAGCGCTTTCACCTCAGGTATCGCTATCGTGGCTGGTGACCTTACCCAGCGAAGCTCGTGGACCCTGTTAACTCCCGCGGTTATCTGTGGATTTGCTCACAAACTCACATTCTCGAATTACGAGCGGTAGCTGTCGCTGGTTAAGGTAGACGCTTGTCTTTTTAATATGCGTATCTGCGCCTTGTGCGTGGATACGCCCTTTTTAATGCGTGAGAAGAAAGTTGTGACACTTCGTGGCTGAACCACAGACCATGCCGAAGGGCACGGGCATGACGCTGGCCGTGCTCGTCCTCGGCGCGATGATCATGATCCTCAACGAGACCTCGCTGTCCGTTGCCTTGCCTGCCATTATGGCGGACTTCGGCATTCCGGCGACCTCGGCACAGTGGCTCACCACGGGCTTCATGCTCACCATGGCCGTGGTTATCCCCGCGACCGGCTACCTGCTGGAGCGACTGCGCACCCGCCAGATCTTCCTCTTCGCGGTCGTCGTGTTCCTCGTCGGCACCGTCATCGCCGCCACGGCTCCGGTCTTCCCGCTGTTGCTGCTCGGCCGCATTTTTCAGGCCTCCGGCACGGCGCTCATGATGCCGCTGCTCATGACGGTGACCATGACCCTCGTGCCGCCGCAGCGCCGTGGCTCCGTCATGGGCGTTATCTCCATCGTCATCTCCGTGGCACCCGCTCTCGGTCCGACGGTGGGCGGCTTCATTCTTAACTCGCTCACGTGGCACTTCATCTTCTGGGCTATGGTGCCGCTGGTCGTGCTCCTCCTCGTCTTCGGCCTCATTAAGCTGCCCAACGTCGGCGAGCAGCGCACCATCCCGCTCGACGTCCTCTCCGTCGTCCTTTCCGTCCTCGCCTTCGGCGGCCTCGTCTACGGCCTGTCCTCCATCAACGCGATCCTCAAGGGCGAGGGCACCACGGAAATCATCATCACCGTCGTGGGCCTAATCTCGCTCATCATCTTCGTGCGCCGCCAGAACGCCCTCGCGAAGGACAACCAGGCGCTTATGGATCTGCGTCCGTTCCGCGTGCGCAACTACACGTTCGCCATCGCCATCATGCTGCTCTCTTTCGGCATGATGCTCGGCACTGTCACCGTCCTGCCCATCTACCTGCAGACCTCGCTGGGCGCCACCGCGGCGATGACCGGGCTTGTGGTCATGCCCGGCGGCATCCTCCAGGCCCTCATTTCGCCGTTCGTTGGCCGCCTCTTCGACTCTTATGGTCCGCGCCCGCTGCTTATCCCCGGCGTCATCATGCTCACCGCCTCGCTGTGGCTCATGTCCACCCTCGATGAGAATGACGCCATCTGGCACGTCGTCGCCATGCACATTCTGCTTGCTTTCGGCATGGGTCTTATGATGACCCCGCTGATGACCTCGGCGCTGTCCTCCCTGCCGGGCGACCTCTACGGCCACGGCTCCGCCATCATGAACACCCTGCAGCAGCTCGCCGGCGCGGCCGGCACGGCCTTCCTCGTCGTGTTCCTCACCCGCGGCACCGAGTCCAGCATGGCCGCAGGCCAGGCTGCCGATGCCGCCACTGCCCACGGCGCACACTGGGCCTTCCTCTTTGCTGGCGCCGTGGGCATCGTCGCGTGCGTCCTCGCGCCGATGGTCAAGCGCATCCCGACCACGGAGGAAGCCCACTAGGAGTCCTTCTCGCTCGGGCTGCTGCAGCTGAGCGTGCCTAAACACGCCTGTCCCCGCCACGATGGTCATCGCGGCGGGGACACGTGCGTTGAGGGGAGCCGACGCGGCGATCGCAGGGGAGCCGATGAGAGGGGGCATCGGAAAGCGGGGCGGGTTGGTACAGGCGACGCAGAGCCGTGTGGGGACGCCTCCAGAAGACAACACTGAGGCTTCGATCAGGGCCAGAAAAGGCCCTGTTCGCTACCGGCGTACACCCCTGTGAGCTGGGGGAACGAGGGGTCGGGGCGAACACGTGGAGGCAGAGGGCAATGCCGGGGCGAAGGTGCGCGTTAGAGTGGGCAAAGAACTATTAGAGCGAAAGAGGTTATGGACATGTTTGAGAGGTTTACGGACCGTGCTCGACGCGTCATCGTGTTGGCGCAAGAGGAAGCACGCATGCTCAACCACAACTACATCGGCACGGAGCACATCCTGCTCGGCCTGATCCACGAGGGTGAGGGTGTCGCCGCCAAGGCGTTGGAGTCCATGGGCATCTCGCTCGAGGATGTCCGCCGTGAGGTGGAAGAGATTATCGGCCACGGCACGCAGCCGACCACGGGCCACATCCCGTTTACCCCGCGCGCCAAGAAGGTGCTCGAGCTGTCCCTGCGCGAGGGCCTGCAGATGGGACACAAGTACATTGGCACCGAGTTCCTGCTTCTCGGCCTCATCCGTGAGGGTGAAGGCGTGGCCGCACAGGTTCTTATTAAGCTCGGCGCCGATCTGCCGCGCGTGCGCCAGCAGGTTATCCAGCTGCTCTCGGGTTACGAGGGCAACCAACAGGAAGGCGGCGAGGGCCAGGGTTCCGGCCCCGTCGGCGCCGGCGCTGCCCCGGGCGGCCGCACCGGCGGCGGCAACGGTGGCGACCGTTCCAACTCGCTCGTGCTTGACCAGTTCGGTCGCAACCTGACCCAGGCTGCCAAGGAAGGCAAGCTCGACCCGGTCGTGGGCCGCGACAAGGAAATCGAGCGCATTATGCAGGTGCTCTCGCGTCGTACCAAGAACAACCCGGTGCTCATTGGTGAGCCGGGCGTTGGTAAGACCGCCGTCGTCGAGGGCCTGGCTCTCGATATCGTCAACGGCAAGGTTCCGGAGACCCTCAAGGACAAGCAGCTCTACTCGCTCGACTTGGGCTCCCTCGTTGCTGGTTCCCGTTACCGTGGTGACTTTGAGGAACGCCTGAAGAAGGTCCTCAAGGAGATTAATCAGCGCGGCGACATCATCCTGTTCATCGACGAGATCCACACTCTCGTCGGCGCGGGCGCTGCAGAAGGCGCTATTGACGCGGCCTCGCTGCTTAAACCGAAGCTGGCCCGTGGCGAGCTGCAGACCATCGGTGCGACCACGCTCGATGAGTACCGCAAGCACATTGAGAAGGACGCCGCCCTGGAACGTCGTTTCCAGCCGGTGAAGGTCGACGAGCCTTCGCTTGAGGACACCGTTCTTATCCTTAAGGGCCTGCGCGACAAGTACGAGGCACACCACCGTGTTTCCTACACGGACGAGGCTCTCAAGGCTGCTGCTCACCTGTCTGACCGCTACATTAATGACCGGTTCCTGCCGGATAAGGCCGTCGACCTCCTCGACGAGGCGGGCGCCCGTATGCGCATTAAGCGCATGACCGCTCCGGAAGGCCTGCGTGAGGTCGATGACCGTATCGCTGAGGTCCGCAAGGAAAAGGAAGCGGCCATCGACGCACAGGACTTCGAGAAGGCTGCTGGCCTGCGCGACAAGGAGCGCAAGCTCGGCGAAGAGCGCGCAGAGAAGGAGAAGCAGTGGCGCTCGGGTGAGCTCGAGGACATCGCCGAGGTCGGCGAGGACCAGATTGCAGAGGTTCTGGCTCACTGGACCGGCATCCCGGTTCTCAAGCTCACGGAGAAGGAATCCTCTCGCCTGCTCAACATGGAAGAGGAGCTCCACAAGCGCATCATTGGCCAGGACGAAGCCGTCAAGGCCGTCTCCCGCGCTATCCGCCGTACGCGCGCAGGCCTCAAGGACCCGCGTCGTCCTTCCGGTTCCTTCATCTTCGCCGGCCCGTCCGGTGTTGGTAAGACGGAGCTGTCCAAGGCCCTGGCGAACTTCCTGTTCGGTTCGGATGATGACCTCATCCAGATCGACATGGGCGAGTTCCACGACCGCTTCACCGCGTCGCGTCTCTTCGGTGCTCCTCCGGGATACGTCGGCTACGAGGAGGGCGGCCAGCTCACCGAGAAGGTGCGCCGCAAGCCGTTCTCCGTCGTCCTCTTCGACGAGATTGAGAAGGCCCACAAGGAGATCTACAACACCCTCCTGCAGGTCCTCGAAGACGGCCGCCTTACCGACGGCCAGGGCCGCGTGGTCGACTTCAAGAACACCGTTCTTATCTTCACCTCGAACCTGGGTACGCAGGACATCTCCAAGGCCGTGGGCCTGGGCTTCTCCGGCTCCGCGTCGCAGGATGCCGACGGCCAATACGAGCGCATGAAGAACAAGGTTCACGACGAGCTGAAGAAGCACTTCCGCCCCGAGTTCCTCAACCGTATCGATGAGATTGTGGTCTTCCACCAGCTCACGCAGGAGCAGATTGTGCAGATGGTCGAGCTGCTCATCGCCCGCGTGGAGAAGCAGCTCACCGAGCGCGACATGGGCATCGAGCTCACGCAGAAGGCCAAGGACCTCCTGGCCAAGCGTGGCTTCGACCCGGTTCTCGGCGCTCGTCCGCTGCGCCGCACCATCCAGCGCGAGATCGAGGATCAGCTCTCCGAGAAGATCCTCTTCGGCGAGATTGGTGCCGGTGACCTCGTGACGGTCGACGTGGAGAACTGGGACGGCGAGTCCAAGGACAACTCGAAGGCGACGTTCACCTTCTCGCCGAGCCCGAAGCCGCTGCCGGCTGGCACCTTCACCGACGAGGAGGCCGACGCCGAGGTGCGTGAGACCGAAGAGGTCGTCACCGCCGACGTGCCGTCCACGTCCTCCGAGCCGGAGCTGCCGCTCGACGACGACTCGAACGACGACGGCAACAACCCGCCGACCGCCGGTGCAGGCCAGGCGCTCTAAGCCCTAGCCCGCTCGAGGTGTAGAGCAACACAACCCGCATGCAGTCATTGCATGCGGGTTCTTTGTATGCCTGCGGAGGTCTATTCCAGATATGCTGCAGTCTTCTAGGCTGAACTCGGTTGCTCTTATAGCCCCGTGTAATCCTCGCTCACCGAAAGGAAAACTATGGTTTCGTCGAAGAAGACAGGATCTGCAACCGCCCGCTCGAGTGAGTCCGGCTGGCCGCTGATCGCTGGGGTTGTCCTATTGGCGGGTATTGTGCTCGCCGCAGTGGGGTTCGTAGCGTGGACCGTGTGGGGTGGCGGAAAGAACAGTAATGCGGAGCGCTCGACCGTTGTGGTCACGCAGACCGCGTCGGGGCAGGGCGAGGAGGCGGCGGTGCCGACTGACGAACCCGAGAGCGAGTCCTCGGCGCCATCCGCGACGTCGGTGGTGCCGACCTCAACGGTGGAAGCGTCTGCTGAGACAGGCATGCCGGAGGGACTTACGCAGAGCGGATGGTCGGGGACTACTGCCGTCTGCGGTGATGGCGAGACGCTTGCCTTTGCCGGGCGTGGCCCCGATGGCGCGGCGGTCGTGTGTGCATCTGGCGGCGAGTACATTTATCACAGCGCGCTGTTTGGCGGATCGCTGACAAACACGGCCTATCTGGAAGGCCCAACGTTCTATGTTCCCACGGACGACTCACTCATCACGGTGAGCGACGGCGGCTTCGGCGTGCGCCAGGGCGGTGCCCGTGTGGCGGGCGGAGAATTTACGGAGAGCTGGCGCGCGCAGGGCTAGCGCAGGGGAGATGAGCCCGCGCGGCGTGTACTGAGTGCGCGGGTTACTCCGAGGTTACTTCGACGAGGTGGCGGCGGACTCGGAGCTCAGCGAGCCACTCGAGGAATCATCGTTGTTGCTGGCGGTGATGCCGATGATGGCGCTCACGAGCGTAGCCAGCGCCATGATGAGGGAGAGAAGATCTTGGGTCTTGATATTGCTGAATTTCGGCATGCGTGAAAGCTCCTTGTTCCGGCACACGGCGCGGCTCGCCGCATGTAAGGAGACCGAGTCTAGCCCGCCAACAGAGCCTGCTCCAACCAGTCGAGGGCGGGATCGAACTGCGCGATGAGGCCTGCGGCGTGGCCGCCGGAGACGCGGGACGAGAACGGCGAGCCAGCAACCTCGGTGGTCTCCACCGCCGCGCCGAGCTTCTGCCAGTCCGAGGCCAGCTGCATGGCCTGGTCATGATTGACGATGTCATCGTTGGGAGCGCTGCCCACGAGGACGCGGCCCGTGGGGGCTACGGTGCCCAGCTTCTGCTGGGCGAGGACGGAGGAAACACGCTCGTCCGAGGCGATGAACTCGGCCATGGACATGCCGGTATCCGTGAGCGATGACAGCGGAGTAGCACCCCAGCGCAGCATGGAGTCGATGATGCACGAGCGGGAGTTTTCCGCGAGCCAGTACCGGCCCTTGGAGTTGAGGTAGCCGTTGACAGCGGTGGCAAAGCCTTCGTCGCGCGCAGAGAATCCCGCGATGGCGTAAGCGAGGTTCGGGCCTAAGTTCGGCGAACCGCCGAGCATGGCGATGAGGTCAGCCGGGGGAGCGCCCGCATAGGTGGCGCGCAGGTTGAGCTCTGGGGCGTATGCTTCCGCGAGCTCAGCGCCGGCGGCAGCGGCACCGCCGCCCTGGGAGTACCCGAAGAGAGCGACGGGGCGGCCCGAGTCACCGACGACGGCGCGGGCGGCGTCGAGCACCGCGTGGGCCTGCTCGACACGGTTGGCATACGTGTGGACGCCGGGCGTGCCCAGACCGATGTAGTCAGTGAGCACGAGACGCATGCCGCGTGCGCGGAACTTTGCGTAATAGGGCAGCTCATAGTTAATGCCCATGGACGACATGAGCGGGGCGATCTGGCCCCGGAAGCCCGGGCCCTTGGTGGGTGCACAGTGATCCGCGAGGCCGCGGGTGCCCGGTGCCATGACGACGGTGGGGGCGGGCCCTTCACCGTGCCAGGTGCCGGTGGGCTCCAGGACCGCTCCGGAGACGTACGTGGGCGTGCCATCCTCCAGCGTGGAGGAGTAGAGAATGCGGCTGCGGCCCACGCCCACGGTGCTCTCTCGCAGGAGCGTGCCCGCCGGGGCGTAGCCCACGGCCGAGGGCGGCGTCATGTAGAAGTCGTAGTCCTCGCCGGCTGAGCTGGAATCGGTGCTGGAACCGGAGCTGGAACCGGAGCTGGATCCGACGCTCGACAGGGATGAGGCCGACGCGGGGGCCGCGGTGGCGAGAGGGGCAGTGCACAGCGCCGCCGCGGTCAGGGCGGCGAGGGACGAAGCGGCGAGAATACGGCCCGCACGCAGGGGAGAGAGGGAGAGAAGTTTCACGGTGAAAATACTACCGCGTGGCGCCGGCATGGGCGGTGTGACCTGGGTCTATGCGCAGTTGTTCGGGGCGGGCTTATGCGTGAACAGGTCGAAGAGGTAAACCAAGCCCTTCGGTACGGAGGCCATGAGAGGCACCGCGTGGCCGAGGGCCGCGCCGGGGGTGAGTGCCGTGCCGGGTTCCGCCACGAAGTTCACCGTCGCGCCGGCCTGGCAGTAGGCGCCAGCGAGCGCGCGGGCCTGACCGTAGGGGATGAGATCATCCGTGGGGGAGTTCGCGATGTAGATGGGCGCGTTGGGGGTGTGCTGGCCGAGCTTCTGGTGGCGCAGCGTCTCGCCGATAATGGGCTCTTTGAGGGAGAGTTCCTCCAGGGATTCGCCGTGGGCCGTGAGCGTCTGGGTGCGGGTAAAGCCCCATGTCGCAACGGATTCGCCGATGCACGAGGTGGCGGCGTCGCGCAGGAAGGCCTTGCCGCGGTCGTTGAAGTTGGCGAGGATGGCGTCGCGGAATTGCGGGTCGCGCTCCGCGAAGCCGTTGATGGCGTAGCCCAGCACGTGCGCGATGGCGGAGCCGTTGACGGCATGCATGACGCGTTCGAGGTCAGCCGGCGGGGCACCGGCGTAGGTGCCGCGGACGTTGAGGTCGGGGCCATACGCCTCGGCGAATTCGGCAGCTGCGGCCGCCGCGCCGCCGCCCTGGGAGTAGCCGGCGAAGGCGATGGGGGCATCGGCAGGCGCGCCGGAGGCCTGGAGCGCAGCGCGGCCGGCGTCGATGACGGCGTGGGCTTCCTCGATGTTATTGACGTAGGTGTGCGCTCCCGGGGTGCCGAGCCCGATGTAGTCCGGCACGATGACGCGCATGCCGGCCGCGGCGGCAGCCTGGTGGAACTGGTACTCGTAGTTGAAATTCACCGAGCCGGGCCACGCGGAGGACACGCCAAGGAAGGATCGCGAGGGCGCGCACTGGTCGCCCTGACCGCGGGTGCCTGGGGCGAAGACGATGGTGGGACGCGGGCCGCCGTGCGTCCAGGCGGCAGTGGGCTCGTAAAGCGTCGCGGTAGCCGCGACGGGGGAGCCATCTTGGCGCGTCGTGGAGTACGTGAGCACGCGGGCGGAGGAGTTGGCGGGCAGCAGGTGCTGGAAGGGCGCGCTGGCAGTGACGGTGCCGGGAGAGGGGGCACCGGCAGGCGCGGCGACAGCCGTGGCGGGTGGAAGGACAAGGCTTGCGACAAGGGCAAGCGAGGAGAGAAGAAAGCGGATTTTCACGAGCATAGATTACCCGGATTGGGGCGGGACGCTAGACTTTGCTGCATGGGTATTTACTTCCGCAAGCGCAAGAAGACGGGCAAGAATAGCTGGATCAATCTCTCCGGCTCGGGTGCTTCGATGTCTACGAAAATCGGTCCCGTGACCCTCAACTCGCGTGGTGGCATGTGGGTCAACCTGCCCGGCGGACTCAACTTCCGCGGTCGCTGGCGCTAAAGCACGCGGTTTTAGTCGAGAAAAGATGGGCGAAGGGAGCGACGGCCTATGGGCATGTCGCAAGCAGAATATCGGCAGATGGGCGTCGAGGCCGACGTCGTGCTGCGCTTGGGCATGCTGCTCATGGGCGCGGGCACATCCGGCTACCGCGTCATGCGTGGAATGAAGCGCGCGGCGCGCGCGATGGGTTTTGACCGGCTCGACCTGTCCGTAGGCGTGACGCAGATTGTGTGCACGTTCCACCGCGGTGAGCATTTCCGAACCATCATTGCGCAGCAACATTCGCCGGCGGTGGACGCCTCGCGCATCGAGGCGCTTGAGGACCTCACGCACCACGGGGTGCCATGGGGGACCACGGCGGAAGAACTCACGGCGAAGCTTGATGCGATTGAGCATGGCGTGACGAAGCGCTGGAACGTGTGGATTCTCTCGACTGCTGCGGCCGTGGCGTGCGCGTCCTTTGCGGTGCTCAACTACTTCTCCTGGGTGGCCATCGCGCTCGTGGCCCTGGCTGCTTTCTGCGGGCAGCTCACGCGCCACACCCTAGCCAAGCAACACGTCCACCAGCTGGGCGGCATCGTCGCGGCGGGGCTCGTGTCCTCGCTCGTCTTCTTTGCCACCACGGAATCCCTCGCCGCGGCGGGGCTCGCGGACCCCGCGGGGTTCTCCTCCGGCTATGTTGCTGCGGTGCTCTTCCTCATCCCGGGTTTTCCGCTCTTCTCCGCGCTCATTGATTTAGGCCGCTTCGACTTTGATGCGGGGCTCGCGCGCTTGACGTATGCGCTCACAGTCATCCTTGCGGCGACGTTTACGGTGACGATGGTGAGCTGGTTGACGGATCTCAAGCCGGAGCCGGCGCAGGCGGACTTCACGCCGGGATGGTTCCTGCTCGCGGCCGCGGCGAGTTTTTGCGGCATCGCGGGGTTCGCCTTCCTCTTTAATTCCTCGCGGCGCATGGTGCTCGTCGCCGCGTGCGTGGGCACCGTGGCCAACCTCGTGCGCCTGCTGCTTGTGGAAGCCGGCACCACGGCCTACTTTGCGGCGTTCGTGGGCGGGCTCATCGTGGGCCTACTCGGCGCCGTCGCCTCAAAGCAGGTGCATCTGCCCCGCATTACGACGACGGTCCCGGCCTCCGTCATCATGATTCCCGGCACCGCGATGTTCCGTTCCGTCTACCAGCTCAACGCTGGCGATATGACGCAGGCGCTCACCTTCGCCGCGACGGCGGCCATGGTGGTCATTTCCATTGGCGCCGGGCTCATCCTCGCGCGTCTGCTCACGGATAAGGATTGGGCGCTGGGGCACCTCATTGACTTCTCACACCACCGTCCGGGTGCGGGGGACCCAGACTTCTAGGAAGGCAACCGGAACCGTCCGTCGGGGTCCTGCTCCGCGAGCCCGTCCTCGAGCAACGAGGCCAACGCGCGGGAGCGCTGCGGGGCGTCCTCCCACACGGCGTCGAGGGCCGCCTGTGAGACTGGCTCGGTCGCCCCGCGAAGTACCGCCATGAGCCGCCCGCGCGCTTGGCGGTCCGTGCCCGTGAACTTCTGGACGCGCTTCTTCGCCTTGGCGGTCTCCTCCTCCGAGGGCTCCGGGCACCCGGCGAGCTGCCACGCGCACTCGGCTTTGAGCGGGCACGCCTCGCAGGAGGGATTCTTCGCCGTGCACACCAGGGCGCCTAGCTCCATGAGCGCGGCAGAGACGCGCGGCCCGCGCCCAGCGGGTGCGGCCTCGAGGAGCGAGGCGACATCGGCAAGCTCCCGCTTGCGCGGCGTGGGTGGCAGGAAGGTCCCTGTGATAGCGCGCGCATAGACGCGCCGCACATTCGTATCGACGACGGGCACGTTGAGCCCGTAGTGGAAACACGCCACGGCTCGGGCGGTGTAATCCCCGATGCCAGGCAATTCCAATAAAGCATCGACATCAGAGGGGACGGGTGACGAGCCGAGAGCCTGCGCGCACTCCCAGAGCCGCAGCGCGCGCCGGGGATAGCCTAACGTGCCCCACGCCTTGAGGACGTCCGCGCGGGAGGCTGCCGCGAAGTCCACGTGCGTGGGCCAGCGCACCATCCAGTCCTTCCAGATGGGGGCGACGCGCGCGACGGGAGTTTGCTGGCTCATCACTTCGCTGAGCAGCACGCCCCAGGCAGTGGTACCCGGTCGGCGCCAGGGGAGATCCCGCTCGTTGACGTCAAACCATGCAAGAAGTGCTTCGAAGTTCATCAGGGATAGTTTAAACTTATGTACCGTGGCTAAAAACATTGAGCTCAAGACCCCTCAGGACGTCTGGGACGCCCTGCTGGCTGGAAACCAACGTTACGCCTCTGACCAGGCGGAACATCCTCACTCCGATATTGCTCGCCGCGACGCCCTGCGCACCGGCCAGGCCCCGCGCGTTGCAATTCTTTCTTGCGGCGACTCTCGCGTCCCCGCGGAACTTGTCTTCGACATGGGCTTTGGCGACGCGTTTATCATTCGCAATGCTGGCCATATCGTGGACAACTCCGTGCTCGCCTCCGTGCAGTTTGCCGTCGATGACCTCGAATGCGACCTCCTTGTCGTCATGGGGCACCAGTCCTGCGGTGCTGTGAAGGCGACCTCGGGCTTCCTCAAGGACGACTCCACCATTCCGGCTGGCTTCCAACGCACCATCGTGGAAAGGGTTGCGCTCGCCGCCATCGCCTCCCAAGCCGAGGGCAAGGACACCACGGACGACTTCGAGCGTCGTAACACTGTAGAGACCGTCAAGCAGCTCATGGCGCGCATTCCGCATCTCGCCGATAAGGTTGAAGCGGGTGAGCTCGGCATTGCTGGCATTCGCTACCTCCTTGATGACGGCACGGTCGAACCCCTCGTCCTGCACGGCGTGCAGTAGACACGCGGGTCCGCAGTGGCGCAGGTCGCGCCGGTCACGCCCTAAAATAAGGGCATGTCGACTCCGCGTAAGCCACTGCCTCCCGTGATTTATCAGCGCCGCCGTGCGGCCGCGCTGATTCTTATCCTCGTGGTGGTCGCCGCGCTCATCATCGCCTGGGCCGTGGGCCGAGGCGGTAAGGATGATGCGTCGCAACAGGCCGCCGCAACCTCCTCGCTGGCCCAGCCTGCCGATGCCCCCTCCTCCGCACCGTCGGCGGCTCCCACGTCCTCCGCCGCGGAGGCTCCCGCTTCCGACGGCGCCCCGTCCGCTGAGTCCTCTGCAGCCGCGCCGTCCGAATCCGCCGCGCCGTCCGACTCCGCCGCAGCGTCCGAAGCCCCGAAGAATTCCTGCACCGTGGATGATCTCAAGGTGAGCGTGAAAGCCGTGGAGGCGTCCTACAAAGACGGCGACTTGCCTGTCTTCGTCATGGACGTCGAAAACCCTACCGCCGTGGACTGCGATATCGACTTGGACCAGAACAAGCTCCGCTTCGAGGTCTATAAGATGGGCACGAACGCCCGCGTGTGGGCGGACACGGATTGCTACCCCTCCGTCCAGACCGGTCGCACGACCTTCAAGGCCGGTGCCACCCAGCAATTCCAGGCCACGTGGTCGCGCAAGGGTTCCGAGCCTGGGCAATGCTCCGACCGCCCCGTCGCCGAGGCTGGCCACTACTTCGCCCACGGCATCATTGGCGATAACTACTCCGAGGGCTACACGTTCAATCTGAACTAGCCAAGCGCTTACCCCGAGTCGCTCTCGCTTTCCGCCCCCGCCAGCACACACGCGCCGCGCGGGGCGTGCGCATTTTTCTCCCCGCTACGCGTCGACGAGTGCGATGGCCTGCCCCAACGTCGCGACTTCTTTGACGTGCATGCCCGCGACCTTCGCGTCCGAGCCCGCCGGCACGATGGCCTGCTTGTAGCCTAGGCGCGCAGCCTCCGCGAGACGCCGTTCCACGCCGGGTACGCGGCGCAGCTCCCCGGCCAAGCCCACCTCGCCGATGACGACGGTCTTCGCGGGCAGCGGCTTCTCATGCAACGAGGACCACGTGGCGAGCGCCACCGCCAGGTCCGTCGCTGTTTCGTTGATGCGCACGCCGCCCACCGTCGCGACGTACGCGTCCTTCTCATTCGACTTCTGGCCCGCGCGCGCCTGAAGCACGGCGAGCACCATGGGCACACGGTTATTGTCCAGGCCCGTGACCACGCGGCGCGGGTTCTTCGAGACCGGATCCACCGTGAGCGCCTGAACTTCTGCCAAGATGGGCCGCACGCCGTCCATGGCCACCGTCACCGCCGAGCCGTCCGGTGTCGCCCCGCGGTGGGAGAGGAAGAGCCCCGACGGATCTGAGACTTCCCGAATGCCGCCGGCGGTCTGCTCGAAGCAACCTACCTCGTCCGTGGCGCCGAAGCGATTCTTAATACCGCGCAGCATGCGCAAGCTGGACTGCCGGTCGCCCTCAAAGTTGAGGACGACGTCCACGAGGTGTTCGAGCACGCGCGGACCCGCGACATTGCCGTCCTTCGTCACGTGGCCGACGAGCAGGATGGGAATGCCCGTCGTCTTCGCCAGCGTGGTGAGTGCGGCCGTCACCGCGCGCGACTGCGCGACGCCGCCGGCCACGCCCTCGACGCCCGCGGCATGCATGGTCTGCACCGAGTCGACGATCATGAGCGAGGGCTTGAGCTGTTCCACGTGTCCGAACACGACGTCGAGGTTGGACTCCGCCGCCAGATAGAGCGTGTCATGCAGCGCTCCGGTGCGCTCCGCGCGGGCACGTACCTGGCCCGCGGACTCCTCCGCCGTCACATAGAGTGCCGTTCGCTCCAGCTGCGCCCATTGCGAGGCTACCTCGAGCAGCAGCGTGGACTTGCCCACGCCCGGCTCGCCCGCCATGAGCACCACGGACCCCGGCACGATGCCGGTGCCCAGCACGCGGTCAAGCTCCCCGATGCCCGTGGGCAGCGTCTTTGTCGCCGACGCCCCAATCTTCGTAATGGGTTGCGCCGGACTCGTGGGAGTAAGCCCCTTGGCCAGCTGGCCGCTTACGGCCGCCTGCGCCGCGGCCCCGCCGCCCAGGCCACCACCCGACGCGGGCGCGGCGGGCATGGATTCCTGCAGTGTGCCCCACGAACCACACTCGGGGCAGCGCCCCAGCCACTTGGGCGAGACGTATCCACACTCGGAGCAGGTGTGGATGGGACGAACTTTCTTAGCCATGCTGCCTACTCTAAACCAGCCCCTCAACACGAAACCCCCGCCGGCGCTGACCAGCAGCGCGGGCGGGGGAATGGCTCGAAGGCGTGTGCGGCAGGGGCGCACACGGAGAGAATTAGTGGTGCTCAGCCTTAGCGGTCTCCGTGGTGTAGCCCTCGGTGGAGGAGGAGTCACGGTTGTACTGGCCGGAGGTCAGCGGGGAGGCGGACACCGGAGCGTCCACGGTGAGCTCACCGTTGTTGAAGGTGAAGGTGACCGGGCGGGTGCCGCCGAAGGCGTAGTCCTCGTTGGTGAGATCCGTGGTGATGTACTGCACGGAATTAGAGGTCTCGTCCTGCGGGACGGCGTCGAGGTTGGCCTTGGAATCACCGATGATGGACTGGCCGCGGCCGATGGGCTGTGCGGAGGAGACGTTGACGGACTGGCCGTCGACGTCGATGGACTGGAGGGTGACCTTGCCGTCGGCGTAGCCGTCGTTGATGACGCTGAACTTGAGCGATGCGGTGCCGTCGTTCGGCTCCAGCTGGATGGTGACGTCACGTACGGCCACGGCGCCGTCTTCGGTCTTGGCGTTGGTGCCATCCACTGCGATGACCTTCTGCGAGGTCTGGGTGATCTGGCCCGCGGAGCAGGCTGCCAGAGAAAGCGCGGACATAGCAGCAACAGAGATGATGGCACCGCGACGTGCGGCAGACTTCAGGGACTTCACTTCGAGCGTCCTCCAATTAAGAGATCAGGCGTTTATCAACGACTTAGCCTAGTCGTTAGCGGCGGGAAGTACACAGTTTTGGGCCCGTTGGGGGCTACGCCACATGCGTAACATGGGGGTATCCGGGGGTAAACCCGGGGTGCAAACGCCGCCCCCGTCCAGCGTGGTAAAATTTCTCACCATATATGCGTGTGTCGCGTCGTGCGATGCGCGCCAACGAACCCGAACGAGGAGTGACTGGACAAACATGGAGTTCAAGGTCGGCGAGGTCGTCGTTTACCCGCACCACGGTGCTGCAGAGATTACTGCCATCGAACAGCGTGAGATGGGCGGGGAGACCTTGGAGTTCCTCGTGCTTCAGATCAAGCACTCGGATCTCGTCGTGCGCGTTCCTTCCAAGAATGCCGAGCATGTTGGCGTCCGTGACGTCGTGGGTAAGGAAGGCCTGGAGAAGGTCTTCTCCGTCTTGCGCGAAACCGACGTCGAAGAGGCTGGCAACTGGTCCCGCCGCTTCAAGGCCAACCAGGAGCGCCTCGCCTCCTCGGATATCAACAAGGTGGCCGAGGTCGTTCGTGACCTGTGGCGCCGCGACCAGGATCGCGGCCTGTCCGCCGGTGAGAAGCGCATGCTCGCCAAGGCCCGCCAGATTCTCGTGGGTGAGCTGGCCCTTGCCACCCCGGTCGATGAGAAGAAGGCTGATGCCCTCGAAGAGGAAATCCAGGCCACCATCGAGCGCCACCGCGCAGCAGGCCTCGTTGAGGACACCACCGTCGTCACTGGCGGTGATGATGAGGACCTCGCAGACCTCAACTTCGACGACTCTGACGACGAAGAGTAAATAATGTCGCGCCGCGTCATTGCGCTCGTGGCTGCGGCCGGCCAAGGCACGCGCCTCGGCGCGCCGATCCCTAAGGCCTACGTCGAACTTGACGGCGTTCCGCTGCTCGCGCGTTCCGTGCGTCTGCTGCTCGACTCCGGCCGCGTTGATGAGGTCATCGTTCTCGTGAGCCCCGACATGCAGGACACCGCTGCGCGGGTCCTTGCAGACGCCCAGCTTGCCGATGCCCCCGTGCGCCTCGTCCACGGCGGCGGCGAGCGCGCCGACTCCGTCTGGGCCGGCCTTCGGGCCGCGGCTGCCGATGCTGCGTCAACTGCCGCGTCGGCTGGCGCGTCGGCTAGCGCCGACGCGAGTCATGAGGATGCCATCGTCCTTGTCCACGATGCCGCCCGCGCGCTCACCCCGCCGGACATGGTCGCGCGCATTGTCGACCGCGTCGCGGCCGGTGCGTCCGCCGTCATCCCGGTGCTGCCCGTCGCCGACACGATCAAAGAAGTCGACGGCGACACCGTTCTCGCGACCCCAGACCGTTCCCGCCTACGCGCCGTCCAGACCCCACAGGGCTTCGATCTCGCGACGCTCATCTGCGTCAACGAGGCCTACTTCGCAAGAAAGCAGGACTTCATCGCGACGGATGACGCAAGCCTCATGGAATGGTTCGGCGTCACCGTCGTGACCGTCCCCGGCGACGCGATGGCGTTCAAGATAACGACCCCGCTCGACCTCACCCTCGCCCGCGCCGTCCTCGCCGCGCAGCCTGCGGCGCGCGACGAGAAATAAATAAGGAGACCATCATGAAACAGCCGATTATTCCGCGCGTGGGCATCGCCACGGATGCCCACCAGATCGAAGAAGGCAAGCCCTGCTGGATCGCGGGTCTCCTCTTCGAGGGCGCGGACGGCTGCGAGGGACACTCGGACGGCGATGTTGTCTCCCACGCCGTCGTCGACGCATTGCTTTCCGCGTCACAGCTGGGTGACCTCGGCTCCTTCGTCGGCGTAGGCCGTAAGGAATACGCCGGCGTCTCCGGAGCGCAGCTGCTCAAAGAATGCCGCGCGTTGCTTGAGGAGAACGGCTTTACTATCGGCAACGCCGCAGCACAGCTCGTAGGCCAGACCCCGAAGATGGGCCCGCGACGCGAGGAAGCCGAGCGCGTGCTCACCGAGATCCTCGGCGCCCCGGTGTCCATCTCCGCGACGACGACCGATCACCTCGGTTTCACCGGTCGCGCGGAAGGCCGCGCCGCCGTCGCGACCGCTGTCGTGTGGAAGGCCACCGCATAAGCCACCGCATTAGCCAGCACCTAAACTCGTGCTCCGCAGGCAGCCGTGCCCTCCACCGATGTCGGTGGGTAGCAAAGAAAAGCCCAGCGTCCCCTAGAATGGGCTGCGTGACTTCCAACGATAAGCAGACCCCGACCACGCAGCTTCACATCTATGACACGGCGGCGCGTACGCAGCGCCCGTTCGAGCCCATCCGGCCCGGTCACGTGTCTATCTATCTGTGTGGCGCGACCCCGCAGGCCCAACCGCACATCGGTCACCTGCGTTCCGGCGTCGCCTTCGATATCCTGCGTCGTTGGCTCATTGCTCAGGGCTTCGACGTTGCCTTCGTCCGCAACGTCACCGACATCGATGACAAGATTCTCACCAAGGCCACGGACAACGGCCGCCCCTGGTGGGAGTGGGTCTCCACGTATGAGCGCGAGTTCACCAAGGCGTACAACACGCTCGGTGTTCTTCCGCCCTCCGTCGAGCCGCGCGCGACCGGCTTCGTCACCCAGATGGTCGACTACATGCAGCGCCTCATGGACCGCGGCTTCGCCTATGCCGTCGGCAAGACCGACGGTGAAGCCGAAGGAGCAGGTTCCGTCTACTTCGACGTCAATGCTTGGGTCGCGGCCGAGGGTTCTGACTACGGATCCCTGTCCGGCAACAAGGTCGAGGAAATGGACCAAGGGGAGGGCGTGGACGCCCTCGACCGTGGCAAGCGCGGCGCCCAAGACTTCGCCCTGTGGAAGGGCGCGAAGCCCGGCGAGCCCTCGTGGCCCACGCCGTGGGGCAAGGGTCGCCCGGGCTGGCACCTGGAGTGCTCGGCGATGTCCACGTACTACCTGGGTTCCGAGTTCGACATTCACTGCGGCGGCCTGGACCTGCAGTTCCCGCACCACGAGAACGAGATTGCCCAGTCCCACGCGGCGGGCGACGGCTTCGCGCATTACTGGATGCACAATCACTGGGTCACCATGGCCGGAGAGAAGATGTCCAAGTCCCTGGGCAACGTGCTCTCCGTGCCCACCATGCTGGAGCTCGTCCGCCCAGTCGAGCTGCGCTACTACCTGGGCTCGGCGCATTACCGTTCCGTGCTCGAGTACTCCGAGGCCGCGCTCACCGAGGCTGCCGCGGGCTACCGGCGCATCGAGGACTTCCTCGCGCGCTTCGACACCGTCGAGGTGGGTGAGTGGACGCAGGGCTTCGAGGACGCGATGAATGACGATATCGCCGTTCCACGCGCCCTGGCAGAAATTCACACCACGGTGCGCGCTGGCAACAAGGCGCTCGCCGAGGGGGACGAAGCCCGCGCGCTGGATCTCGCACAGTCTGTGCGCGCTATGGCTGCGGTGCTGGGCTTCGACCCGATCGAGTGGGCGTCTGGCTCCGCTGCGGATTCGGGTGCGGCCGAGCAGGCACTCGAGGTCCTCGTCGCCGCCGAGCTCGAGGCACGTACCACCGCACGTGCCGAGAAGGACTGGGCCACGGCGGATGCCGTGCGCGACCGACTCGCAGCAGCGGGCATTACCATTACCGATACTCCCGACGGCCCCACCTGGTCGCTGGCTTAAATTACACGTTGCACACGCTCTAGAAGGATAGATTTTTTATGGCACGAACTCACGGCCGTGGCGGCGCAGGCGCACGCAAGTCGAATAAGAAGGGTGCGCTCAAGGGCACCGGCGGACAGCGCAAGAAGGGTTTGGAGGGCAAGGGCCCGACCCCGAAGGCGGAGGACCGCGTCTACCACGCCAAGTACAAGGCGAAGCAGATTCGCGAACGTCGCAACTCCGGGCGCCACGTCAAGGAGACCGCAGAGATGGTCGTGGGCCGCAACCCTGTCGTGGAATGCCTCCACGCGAAGGTCCCGGCGACCTCCCTCTACATTGTGCAGGGCACCCGCATGGACGAACGCCTCTCCGAGGCCGTTGCCATCGCGAACTCCCGCAACCTGCCGGTGCTCGAGGTCCAGCGCCACGAGATGGACAACATGACAGGCAACGGCATGCACCAGGGCATTGGCCTGCAGATTCCGCCGTTCAAATACGCGCAGGTTGAGGACCTCGTCGCTGACGTGGCGGCCAAGCCCGAGCCGGGCATGTTCGTCATCCTCGACAACATCACGGACCCGCGTAACCTCGGCGCGGTCATTCGTTCCGTCGCGGCCTTCGGCGGCCACGGCGTCATCATCCCGGAGCGCCGCTCCGCTTCCGTCACTGCCGTGGCATGGCGTACCTCCGCGGGCACCGCAGCGCGCCTGCCCGTGGCGCGTGCGACGAACCTCACGCGCACGGTGCAGTACTTCCAGAAGCACGGCTACCAGGTCGTGGGCCTCGACGCCGGCGGCGAGCACACGCTCGACACCTACGACGGCGGCACGGATCCCGTCGTCATCGTCATCGGCTCCGAGGGCAAGGGCATTTCCCGTCTCGTGCGCGAGAACTGCGACGAGGTCATGTCCATCCCCATGACCCCGTGGGTCGAGTCGCTCAACGCCTCCGTCGCGGCCGGCGCGGTGCTGTCCGAGTTCGCCCGCCAGCGCCGCGTGGCCCAGAAATAGGCTCACGCTTTCGCCGCCATGTTTCTCACGAGCGTGCGTCCCGCCCCGGAGCTTATCGGGGAGGGACTGCCCGATGTGCCGGAACACATGCGCCGCCTGGGCGCGCTCATCGCAGCGCTGCCCGGCGGCGCCTTGCGTTTTCCTACGCCCGTTACCGTCGTCGTGGGGGATAACGGCGCCGGAAAATCCACGCTGCTAGAGGCCATCGCCGTGGGGCTTGGCGTCAATCCCGAGGGCGGTTCGCGCCACGCCCGTTTTGCCACCGGCGACGAGGACTATCCCGAGTGGCTCATCTGCTCGCGGGCGCACAACCCGCGCGACGTGTACTTCTTGCGCGGCGAGACCTTCCTCAACTTGAGCGAGTATCACCACCAGATCCATAGCCCGGAGAATCCCGATCCGCTCAGGGACCTGCCGTTTCTCAGCCACGGCCAGGGCCTGCTCGCCCTCGTCGAGAGACGCTTCCATTCTGACGGAATGATCATTCTCGACGAGCCGGAAGACGGCTTGTCCTATCCCCGGCAGGTCGAGGTTGCCACGCAGCTCGAGCGCCTCACCGCCCAAGGCGCACAGGTCATCCTCGCGACGCACTCACCAGTCTTCCTCAGCATGCAAGGCGCGACCGTCTACGCGTTCGGCGACAATGGGATTGCGCCCGTCGCTCCCGAAGCGACGGAGGCTGTTCACGCCGCGCGCGAGTTCCTCGCCGATCCATTGGGGACCGCCGCGTTTCTAATTGGGGAGGGCGAATGAGGGACTTCTATGTCGACGCCTATGCCGCGGTGGACGGCGGCCACGGACCTGAGTGGGTGTCCTCCGTTCCTGGTTTCGTGGCGCTGCGACGCCAGGGACTGGACCTGCGTGCGCCGGTGACCGTGCTGACCGGGGACAACGGGGTGGGCAAGTCGACGCTCGCCGAGGGCATTGCCTTCGAGTACGGCTTTCCTGAGCGCGGCGGGATATGGGGTGTGCAGCGCTCCGCCGGTCCCATCAATCCCCTCCGGGGGTGGGCGAGCCTGCGCTTGGGTAACGCGGCGAAGGACGGCTACTTCCTGCGCGCGGAGACGCACTACAACGTCGGTTCGACCGCGATGTCGCACGGCGAATCCGTCATGGACGTCGTGCAGCGTTCCTTTGATGGGCGCGGGCTCTATATCCTCGACGAGCCGGAGTCGGGGCTTTCGCTCGTGCGGCAGATGACGCTCATGGCGGAAATCCATCGTGCCGCGGAGGCGGGTGCGCAGTTCATCGTGGTGACGCACTCGCCGATCGTGGCAGCCATCCCCGGTGCGCGGATTGTTGAAATTACAGAAGATGGGTTCTTCTTAGAGATGCGCGACGTGACACAGACGCTGGCGTTTCAGTCCCTCGCCGAAGTGATGCGGCGGGTTTAAAGGCCGAAGAAGTCCTCCACGAGCTCGGCAGCGATGAAGGAATCCGTGTTTTTACCCAGGCGTGGGTCCAGCTCGTTGCCCGACGGGATGACGTGGCCCATGCCCTCGACGCTCACGAGCTCGACCGGTGCGCCGTCGCTATCTGCTGGCTTCCAGTGGTCGACAACGGTGTCGGGGAAAAGCTGGGTGCGCGCCGGGCCGGCGGCATGGTTGAGCTCTGCGAAGCGTGCGGCATTCTCCTGCGCGCCGGAGACGGCACCGCGGGTGCGCTTCGGGTCAATGCCCGCCGTTCCGCCCTTATAGGGCGCGAGCCGGTCGCCCGTGCCGTGGACGAACATGACCGGGGTGGGCTGGTACGCCGAGTCCGGATTGGTGGGCGCATGGTTGGTGCCGGCGCCGAGAGTGGAGGCGAAGACGCAGGCGGCATCGGCAAGCCCGGGCGCGTCGAAGAGCAAGCGGATAACAATCTGCCCGCCGTTGGAGAAGCCGCAGAGGAACACGCGGCCAATCTCCTGCTCCGCGCGCAGCTCGTCGAGGATGGCGCGCGTGAAGGCGACGTCATCGATGCCCAGCTCGCGCGCGGCGACGGGCAGGGTGGCGCGGGCATCGTTAAAGTGCTGTTCCACGCCGGTGGGGTAGACCGCAAGCATGCCGTGGCGGGTGGCAAGGTCATCGAACGTGCCGTTGGTAAAGCGACGGATGACATTCGCGGATTGCAGGGAGCCGTGGAAGAACATGAGGATATCGGGCTTCGCCGCGACGGTGTCGGGGCGGTACACGAGGTACTTGCGGGTGCGGTCTTGTAATTCGAGGCTACGGCGTTCCAAAGTCACGCATCTAGCCTAGTCCTGGTGCGTGCAGCTCTCGTCGTGCGTCGAGGTGTGGTGTGCCTCGGCGTCGGCGCGATCGGTGGCGGCGCCGAAGTGTTTCTGGGAGGCACGGCGGGCGGCGACGTCGTCGCGGACGGCCTTGCGGCTGCGGGCCGCGCCGATACCGCGGCAGACCAGGTAAATAACAAAAGAGATGCTCGTGACGAAGACCGAGACGGGCAGGCCGGGAGCCAGGGAGAGGACTAGGCCGCCCACGGCGGAGACCTCAGCGAA
Organism: Corynebacterium sp. CMW7794; assembly: GCF_001563605.1. Classification (NCBI taxonomy): domain Bacteria; kingdom Bacillati; phylum Actinomycetota; class Actinomycetes; order Mycobacteriales; family Corynebacteriaceae; genus Corynebacterium; species Corynebacterium sp. CMW7794. Next base: position 17,526 of record NZ_KQ961714.1, on the reverse strand, counting down.
GATGGTGGACCACATAATGGCGCGCACCGGCGAGGACGTGATGTGCACGGCGGCGGCGCCCGGGGTGATGAGCAGCGCCATGACGAGCAGGGAGCCGACGATCTGCACGGACTGTGCGGCAGCGAGGCCGACGAGGATGGCGAAGACGACGGACAGTGCGCGCACGGGCACGCCGGCGGCCTGCGCCATGATGGGGTCCGCGGAGGCGAAGAGCATGGGGCGCCAGAACAGCGCGACAGCGCCGACGATGATGACCATGGTCGCGGCGAGCAGCCAGACGGAGGCGCTCGAGACGCCGACGATCTGGCCGGTTAGCAGCGACATCGCGGAGTTCGAGTTGCCGGGGTAGAGGTGCAAGAAGAGCACGGAGAGACCGAGGCCGAAGCTCATGACGACGCCGATGGCGGAGTCCTGCTGGCCCTTGAAGCCGAGGACGGCGAGCACGATGGCAGCGACGATGGCGCCGGCGACCGCGCCGAAGCCGATGTTGAGGCCGAAGAGGAGCGCGGCCGAGGCGCCCATAAGGGCGAGCTCCGAGGTGGCGTGCACGGAAAACGACATCTGACGCAATACGATGAGCGAGGTCATCACGCCCGAGAGGATGCCGAGCAGGGCGCAGGCGATAAGCGACTGCTGCACGAAGTCGATGCTCAGGAGGTACTGGGTGTCCTCAATATATTTCTGCATGGATGATTCCCCTTCTACGCGACGATCATGCGGCCATCGATTTCGATGACGTTGACACGCGAACCATAGAGCTCAGAGAGCACGTCGCTGCGCATGACCTCGTTGACGGTGCCCATGATGTGGCCATGTGGCGCAATGTAGAGCACGCGGTCGACGACGCCGAGCACCGGGTTGATGCCGTGGGTGACGAAGACGATGGACAGGTCGCGCTCGCGGCGCCAGAAATCGAGCTTGTCCACGGTGGCCTGCTGGCGCGCCGGGTCAAGCGAGAGCAGCGGCTCGTCCGCGAGCAGAAGCTGCGGGTCGGCAGCGAGGGCCTGAGCCTGGCGGATGAGCTGTTGCTGGCCGCCGGAGAGCAGGCCTACGCGGCGGTCCGCGATGCCGGTCGCGCCGACCTCGGTGAGGAGCTCGTCCACTCGAGCGCGCGCGGCGCGGCGGTTCTTCACCACGCCATGGGCGAGGGAGAGGGAGACGAGGTCGCGGGCGCGCATCGGCAGCTCAGGCGGGAACATGCGCTGCTGAGGGATATAGCCCACGCGGCAATTGACGTCTACGCGGCCGTCGGTGAGCTGGCGCGTGCGCAAGATGGTGCCGAGCAGCGTGGACTTGCCCACGCCGTTGGGGCCGAGCACCGCGATGAACTCGCCGGGCTCGATGTCGAAGGACATGTTCGACCACAGCGGATCGACCGCGGCGTCGCAGAAGGAGACGAGCGACTTACTTGGCATTGGACTCCAGCGCGGAGACAACGGACTCGTAGTAATCGAAGAAGTTCTCGCCGTCCACCGGGGTCTCGCCGATTTCGACGACCGGGATGCCGGCGGCCTCCGCAGCATCGTGGATGCGCGTGGTCATATCCGTCTCGGTCTGCGGGTTGTAGATGAGGACGTCGATGTCGCCGTTTTTGATGACGCCGAGGAAGCGCGCGAGGTCAGCTGCGGCCGGCTCGCCCTCGTCGAGGGTGGCGGCGCGGTACTTCTCCGGCGTGTTGTCAGTCCAGGAGTCCGACGGCGCGAGGAGGTAGTCCGCAATCGGCTCGGTCTGCGCGTACTTCTTGGCGGGCAGCGCGGCGATGCGGTCGGCAAAGCCCTTCGTCTTCTCCTCGAGGCCGTCGGCCGAGGCGCCCGCCTCTGGGTCCTTGGCGTTGATGGCGTCCGCGATCTCCTCGGCGACGATGTTGATGGCCTCGACGTCGTACCAGATGTGCTCGTTACCGTCGATGATCGTGACCTTAAGGCCCTCGTCATTCATGTGCTCGTCGAGCGTTCCGTGCTCAATAAGCGGCAGGGCGGTGACAACCTTGTCCTGCTCCTTGACCGTCTCGTAGAGCCATGCGTCGTAGCCGCCGCCACCGACGACGACCATGTCTGCCTCGTTGGCCTGCGCGATATTGGCTGCAGTGGGCTCGAAGTGGTGCGGATCCACGCTCGGGTCCGTAATCACAGAGGAGACCTCGACGTCCGCGTCCGTGGATTCGGCGACGACGTTGGCGACGTCAGCCCAGATCGGCGTGGAGGCGACAATCTTAATGGTCTCGTCGCCAGAGGCCGACGAGTCAGAGGAGCCAGAGGAGCAGGCGGTGGCCGTGAGAGCCAGTGCCGCGACGGACACAAGAGTCAGGGAACGCGAGTACAGCATGCGCTCCAGTTTTCCGTTGTTGCAACTCAATGTCAATTGATAACCAATTGAAAATCAGGGGAGGTCGACGCGGGTGGGTGGGGTAGGGTAGCACTTATGGTAAAACGCACCCCACAACGCAAAACGCTGGCGTCGCTCGCCGCCGAGTTGGGGGTATCTCCCACCACCGTCTCGAACGCCTATAATCGCCCGGATCAGCTCTCCGCAGCTACGCGTCAGCGCATCCTCGCCGCGGCGGCCGCGCGGGGCTACCCGGGGCCCGATCCCACGGCGCGCAGCCTGCGCACCCGCCACGCTGGTTCCGTGGGTGTCCTGCTCACCGAGCATCTCTCCTACGCCTTCGAGGACCAGGCCTCCGTCGACTTCCTGGCGGGCATGGCCGAGGCTTCTGCCGGCGCGGATACGACGCTGACCCTCATCCCCGCCGGCCCCGGCACCAGCTCGCCTGCCGATGGCCCCTCGCTCGTCGCTCGCGCCGCCGTCGACGGCTTCGTCGTCTACTCCGTCGCCGCAGACGACCCGTACCTCGAGGCCGTGCGCGGCCGCGGCCTGCCCGTGGTGGTCTGCGACCAGCCCACAGACGCCGGGCTGCCCTTCGTGGGCATTGATGACGTTGCGGCCATTCAGCCAGCGGCGCGTGCGCTCGTGGAGGCTGGCCACACGCAGATCGGCATCCTCGCTATCCGTCTCTTCCGCGAACCGGTGGACGGTTTCGTTTCGCCGGAGCGCCTGGCCGAGGCTGACATGCACGTGCAGCGCTCGCGCGTGACGGGCGCGCTGCAGGTCTTCCACGAGGCTGGCATTACGGACGTTCCGGTGCTGACGCGCCACCTCAACAATGCGCAGACTACGCACGCGGCAGCTACTGAGCTTCTCGATGCCCACCCCGAGCTCACCGCCGTCCTGTGCACCACGGACTCCATGGCGCTAGGGGTACTCACAGTGGCGCGTGAGCGCGGCATCGACGTCCCAGGCGAGCTCTCTGTCACCGGCTTCGACGGCATTCAGACCGCCCGCCTGCGCGGCCTGTCGACCGTCGTGCAGCCGAATAAGGCGAAAGGCGCGGCCGCGGGCCACATGCTCTCCTCGCTTATCGCGCGCGGCGAGGCCGAAGCGCCCGAGGAGAGCCCGCGCCGCCTGCTGCCCACGACCTTCGAGCGCGGCACGACCATCGCCCCGCCGCGCTAACTACCGAAAATTGTGAAAACCTGCGCGGCGGGCGAGGATTTTTGGTTGTGCGCACAGTGCGGCACTTTTGGCACTTAGCGGCCGAGGAACTCCGCGCGAGCGGCGGCGAGGTCCGTGAGGAAGTCCGCCACGGCGTCGACGCCGGGCACGCGGTGGACGGCGGTGGTCTCGCCCGCGCCTACCTTGACGCCCAGGTCCGGGCCAGCAGGCAACTGGGTGAGCGCGGCGAAGCCGGTCTCGTCCGTGACGTCGTCGCCGAGGAAGACGACGGCCGTGGCGCCCAGACGCTCGCGCAGGGCCTGAATCCACGAGCCCTTCGTCGCCGAGGAGGCGGAGAATTCCACGACCATCTTGCCTTCGACGCCGGGAAGGTCGAGGGCAAGCGCGGCATCGAGCGCGGCGCGTGCGGCTGCGGGATCCTGGAGATGCAGCTTGAGCACATGGAGCACGCGCTGGAAGGGTTTGTACTCGATCTCGGCGCCTGGGAACTGAGCGAGGATGGGGTGAAGCTGAGCTTCGACGTCGTCGAGGAAGGCCTGCTGTTCGGGCGTGACGGGGGTCGCGCCCGCGGGGCCTGCGGTCTCCGCGCCGTGGGAGCCACCGAAGATGACGGGATCGTGGAGCGGACATACGCGGGCGAGCCCCTCGAGGTGGCGACCGCTGAGCACCGCGGCCCACGTGTCGGGGAGCTGGGCGAGGCGCTCGAGCGCTGCGAGCGAGCGGGGATCGGCCTGGACCGCGTAGGGGTCCGTGGCAAAACTGGCGAGCGTGCCGTCGAAGTCGGAGACGACCGCGAGCCGCGGGGTACGTGCGAGTTCGTTGATGAAAGCAGGCTGGTCGGTCATAAATGCTCCTTTTAAGCGTTTCTAGGCAGCGAGGGACACGAAGCGGATGGCAGGCGAGTCCACGCGGCCGTCGTGCAGGGTGAAGACCATCTGGTTGTTCTCGTCGACGCGGAGGGTGAACTCGTGATTCTGAGCGAGCAGGCGCGTGAGCTGGTTGTGTGCCCATAGGGATTCGCCGGTGCAGTCGGCGCGCGTGTCGTCGAATTGCACGGAGTCGATGCGCACGCCGTCCGCGTCCTCGACGTTGGATTCTTCCTCGCCGTTGAGGTACGTGGCGTCCGCGCGGAACTGGGCGCAGCCCGTCGTACCCACGAGACCCTGCGTGCCGAGCGTGAGGCTGGGCGCGGGGTGGAGAGTCTCAGGGATAGAACTGGGGGCATCGGCAGCCGTGTAGATGCCGACGACCTGCCAGGACTTATTCAAGCGGACCTGGTCGCCGGGCGCGGCGTTGTCCTCCGGCGTGCCGCAGGCCGCGAGCGTGAGAGCGAGGAGAGGAGCGAGGATTTTCTTCATTTTTTCTCCAAGCAGTCGAGGAAGGAATTCGCCCACAGGTCGACGTCGTGCTCCATGACTTGGGCGTGCATGGCATGCATGCGCTCAGCGAGGACCTCCGGCTGATTGTGCAGGCCGACCACTGCGTCGCGCAGGGCCTTCTTAATGGACTCAATGTCGAAAGGATTGCACAGGTAGGCCTGGGTAAGTTCGACGGCGGCGCCGGCGAACTCGGAGAGCACGAGCGCGCCCGAGTCGTCCCCGTGGCAGGCGATGTATTCCTTGGCCACGAGGTTCATGCCGTCCTTGAACGGCGTAACGAGCATGACGTCTGCCATGCGGTAGTAGCGGCGAAGCTCGTCCTTGGGCACGCTCGTGTGGCGGTAGTGGACGACGGGTGCGCCGATTTGTGCGAAGCGTCCGTTGATGCGGCCCACGGCCTCCTCGACCTGGGAGCGGGTCTTGCGATAGCTCGTAATGCGCTCACGCGAGGGTGTGGCGATCTGCACGAGGCAGACATCTTCCGGGTTGAGCGCGCCGGTCTCGAGGAGTTCCTCGAAGGCCTTGAGACGCTGGAGGATGCCCTTGGTGTAATCGAGACGGTCGACGCCCAGGATGACGGTGCGCTCGTGGCCGAGGTCCGCGTGGAGGCGTTCCGCGCCGCCCAAGTCAGCGGCGGACCATTCGTTCATGGCGGCGGCGTCAATGGAAATGGGGAAGGCGCCCACGCCCACGCGGCGGCCGTTGTTCAGTTCCAGGTGCGCGGTGACCTCGCGCGTGGAGATCTCGCCGGAGACCTCGATGCCAAAGCGGCGGGCCAGCGCCAGGAAGTTGCGGGCGTTGGCCTCGAGGTGGAAGCCCACGAGGTCCGCGCCGAGGAGCCCACGGACGAGCTCCATGCGCCAGGGCAGCTGCGCGAAGAGATCCGGCGCAGGGAAAGGAATGTGGAGGAAGAAGCCGATGGTGAGGTCCGGGCGCAGCTGGCGCAGGATGCCTGGCAGCAGCTGGAGCTGATAGTCCTGAATCCACACGGTCGCGCCCTCGGCGGCGACGGCAGCGACCTCGTCGGCGAAACGGAGGTTGACCTCGCGGTAGACGTGCCACCAGTCGCGGTCATAGACCGGGGTGACGATGAGGTCGTGGTAGAGCGGCCACAACGTGGCATTGGAAAAGCCCTCGTAGAAGCCCTCAAAATCCGCTTGGGAGAGCTTGACGGGGTGGAGTAGCACGCCGCGCTCGGTGCGGAAGGGCTCGGGCGCGTCCCCCACGACGCCCGGCCAGCCGACCCAGCAGCCATTGTGCTTCTCGAGCACGGGGGTGAGCGCAGCGACCAAACCGCCCGGCGACGGGGTCCAGGTCCGGGTTCCGTCGGGGGCGGTGTGGAGGTCGACTGGCAGCCGGTTGGCTACGACGACGAAGTTGTTGTCGCTCATACCTGCGCTTTAAGACTTCTTCGCGGTCTTTTTGGCGGCCTTTTTCGAGGTCTTCTTAGCAGCCTTGGCGGTTTTCTTGGTCGACTTCTTCGTCGCCTTCTTGGTGGCCTTCTTCGTTGCTTTCTTGCGCGTGGCCTTCTTCGGCTGCGCTTCTTCGTGCTCCGCGAGGACCTTGCGGTGGATGAGTCCCTTGGGCTCCACACCGAGCATGGACATCAGGGTGACGCCGTCGAGGAAGTCTTCCGCGTACGTCGCGACAATGCGGCGCGCGGCGCGGGCGGTCTCTTCCTCGAGGACGTGCGAGTTATCCGCACTGGGTTGAACGTCGGTGACCTTGGGTGGCACGAATGTCCTCCTGCTTGACGGGATTGTTCTTAGACCTTGCAATTCTACGCTATTGCGCGACAGGCCGCTCAATCGCCGTGAGGAATCCGGGGCGGGAAATCTGGGTCGTCCGGCGAGGAGGAGCCGTCCGCCAACGGGCTGGAGATGGCCTCCCACGTTTCCGTGGCTGGGTCGAGAGCCTCGAGGAGGTCGAGCACCTCGTGGCTGTTGAGCTGTTTGAGCTGCTCGCGTACCGTCTTGTCCTGCTCCATACGGACCTGTGCCACGCTCGGGCTTTCCGATGCCCCCGTGGTCTCGGCCGGAGCTGGCTGCGGCGCCTGCACGGGCGGCGGCACGGGGCGCTCGACGCGCGGGGCACGTGGGGAAAGCGGCACGCGCGGAATACGCGGGGTGCGGTGGCGCAGCGCGCGGGCTTGGTGCGCGGAGAAGCGCCCCAGGCGCTTGAAGGCTTCGTACGGACGGAAGTACTGCGGGCGGCGCAGGCGGCGTGCGCCGCGCTCGCCGAGCACGACACCCGCGGCCAGCGAGCCCGCTATGGCGATCGCCGTGGCGAGGTTGGTGAAACCGGTGATGACCTGCTCGTTGATCGTGGCGTACATGCCGCGGTAGAGCATGAGACCCGGCAGCATCGGCGTGTAGCCGATGATCATCGTAATGAGCGGCGGGATGTAGTAGCGGCGAGCAAGTAGACCGCCGGCGAGTCCCACCGCGATGGCGGAGATGCCGCAGGCCACGACGGTGCCCACGCCGAAGGGGATGACCACGAAGTAGTAGAAGACCATGCCGGCGCCGGCGGTTAGTCCGGAGACGATAACTTCTTTCCACGCGGCATACAGCGAGTACGCGAATGCGGCAGAGCCGATGGCGCCCATAGTGATAAGCAGTGGGATTTGGTGATAGACCGGCGCTGCCATCGTTTCCAGAGGCGGCAGCGGGAAGCCCAGGGCATCGGCAGTTTGAATCCCTAAGCCGACGCCGCCGATGATCGCGCCGGTCGCCAGCACTGCCTCGAAAAAGCGCGCGGTGGAGGTGACGGGCGCACGGGTGATGCCGTCGACAAGGGACTGCACCAACGTCAGCCCCGCCACGAGGATGATGATCCCCGAACCAATGACCTGTGACGGAACGAGGTGGATGCCGAGCGTCGCCGCCAGGTTATAGGACAACGCGGCAGGGAATACGGCGATGAATCCGCCGGCGATGTTTTGATAAAACGTCGGAACCCGATAACGCGCGAGGAGAGCATTGACTCCCATGATGAGGATGGTGATGATAAACGTCAGCGCCGCGGCCAGCAGCCCGCCGCCGAGGACGACCGAGAAGGCCGCGCCCATGACGCCCCAGCCGACGAGGACGGAGCGGATACCGCGCGGCGGCGGCATCTGATCGATTTCGTTGAGGATGCGCTCGGCCAGCGCGGGCGGCGTGGCGCCGGAGTGGATGGAGCGGATGAGCTTATCCACGGCCGAGAGCTTGGAGAAGTTCACGTCAATGCCCGGTGCCACGCGGAATACCGTGATCGGCCGGCGGTCCGCGCCCGTGCCCACGTTGGTGTGGATGGTGATCGTGTTCATGACGACATCGACGTGGCAGTAGTGCAGGCCATAGGACGCCGCCGCGAGGTAAATCTGGGAGCGCGCGTCCGCGTTCGAGGAACCCGCGCAGATGAGGATTTCGCCGATGCGCGCGGCGATTTCCATCACGCCCGTCACCTGAGCCGGGTCCGTGAGATCGACCGGCGCCAGCGGCGACGGCGGGGGTGCGGCCTGGGCCGCGTCAATCGTGGCGATGCGCGTGCGGGCGTCGCCGAAGAAACCGCCGCCCAGCTTGCCAGCCCAGCCGCGGAACTGATCTATTACATGTGTCACTGTGTCTACGTGTGCCTTGCGTTGAAATGGGGGTCGCGTCCGTGAGCCGGCGCGACCACCGCGTGTGTCGAGAGTCGAATAACTGCGTATGCGTATCTAGCCTGCAACTCTATCCGTAGTGCCCACCGCCGCGCACCCCTGCACCTGCACCCCTGTGTCTGTACCCCTGTGCCGCGCCATGCTCGCGCCGCTTAGGTTCCAGCGGGCGCCATATTGTACGATTTAGCCCTAGTGCGCTTCGCGCGCACAGGCTGGAGTGGCGCAATTGGTAGCGCAACGCACTTGTAATGCGTAGGTTGCGAGTTCAAGTCTCGTCTCCAGCCCCACAGAAGCCCTCTACCTGCACTGATGGGTAGGGGGCTTCAACTTTGGCTTAAGGGACAAATGTCCCTTAAGCCCCAACTTTGTCGCCCGTGGAGCCCGTCTTTGCTGTATTTTCGGGCGCGTTGCGCGCAGTTCTGGCGCGGAAAGAGCTCTAGCGCCCGAAAGTGACGTCGCGACGTGTTCGGGGCGGGCCTTTAGGTGTCCGCGTCGAGGATCCGCAGCACGTGCTCGAGGATCTTCTTTCGATTGCCCGCGGACAGGTGCGTTTCTGAGACGTGGTCGTGAACCCACAAGCCCATGCTAAGCACGGCGACGATGAGCTCCTGTAGTTCGGCCTCGTCGCTCACGTCGCGCGAGGGATCGGGCATCCACTCATCGTCGACCTCTTTCCAGATGGCCTGGAATTCCGGGTGGGACTGCGCATGGATGGACATGAGTAGCTCGACGAGCGGATCGTTCTTCGACAAGGAGAGCACAAGCGCGCGCTGACGCTGCGTGCGCGTGAGCTCTTCGGCGCGCCCGCCGCCGAGCTTTTCTAGTTCGGCCTCCCAGCGCTGCGCACAGAAGCGGTGCATCTCCACGAGCAGGTCGTGGCGAGTGGGGAAGTGGTAGATGAGTCCGGACTTCGTCATCCCGGTCGCCTGCGACAAGGAGTCGTAGGTCACGGCGTTGACGCCAGCGTCCTGGACGATGTCGAGGGCGGCGACGAGCGCCTCGTTCTTTTTACTCGTGCGTGCCACCGTTGCCTCCTGATGTGGGATTATCGCGGAAAGCCCAGCCGGTGTATGCCGCGAAAGCGGCGGCGATGACGCCCAGAATGATGAGTACTGAGACGTAGGCCTGCGCATAGGCCGGCGCCGCGACGGAGGCATGCTCCGCCGAATCCATGATGGCAAGGCCCAGGCTGCGCAGCTCCTCCGGCAAGTAGGCACTGAGGAACATGGGCAGTAGCGAACCGGTGAGCGCGACCGCGATAAGCGTGCCGAACTCGTAGGAGACCTCCTCCACGCCCGCTGCCATGCCCGAGCGGTTAAGCGGGGCGGCGCCGATGATCGCGGTCGAGGACACGGACATCGCCGAGCCCGCGCCCAGACCTACGAGCATCATGCCGGCATACAGCGCCGGCTGCAGACCCGTATGCGTCGCCCATGCGGCAAGCAACACGCCTGCGGTAATGGAGAGGAAGCCGCCGGAGATGAGCGGCAGGAAGCCGACCTTGTGGAGCACCGCGCCACCGATGGCGGACATGGGGATGGCGCACACCGCTGCGATGGCGACCACGAGTCCCGCGTGGAGCGGGGTCCATTCATCGGCGAGCTGCAGTTTTTGCGTCGTGGTGAGCTCCGCGCCCGCGAGAACGAACATGGCGCCGGCTGCGGCAGCAACGCCGCCAGCAAAGATGCGCGAACGGAAGATATCGAAGGTGAGGAGCGGGTCGACCAGCTTGTTTTGGCGGCGGACAAAGACCCAGCCGCCGCATATCGCGACGAGCAGCGCGACGCCCGCGAGCGTCCAGGAGCCGCGCGCAAGTTCCTTGATGGTCATGGTGAATCCGCCCAGCGCGAACAGCGCATAGAGCGAGGAGATAAAGTCCCAGCGCTTGTCCGGGTGCGGGACGTTGGGCGGCGCGATGAGCAGCGTGAGGCCGAGCGCGATGACGCAGATGGGCACGTTAATGAGGAAGACCGAGCCCCAGTAGAAGTGCTCCAGCAGGAAGCCGCCCAGGACAGGACCGGCGGCCGCACCGACGACGGCGACGGAGCCCCAAATGCCAATGGCGGTGTTGCGCTCCCTCTCGTCGGCGAAGGTGAGTCGGATAAGTGCGAGGGTCGCGGGCATCATGACGGCCGCGGCGAAGCCGAGGAACGCACGTGCAGCCACGAGCGCCCACGCGGACGGTGAGAACGCAGCCGCGAGCGAGGCAAGTCCGAAAATCGCGAGGCCCGTGACGAACATGCGTCGGTGGCCCACGCGGTCGCCTAGCGTGCCCGTGCCCAGCAGTAGGCCGGCGAGGACGAGCGGGTAGGCGTTGATGATCCACAGCGACTGAAGCGCGGAGGCATGAAGCACGTGGGTGAGCCGCGGCAGTGCCGTATAGAGGATCGAGTTGTCGAGACCAATCATGAGCAGGCCGAGTGATACCACGGCAAGAAATGTCCAGCGCTGCGCGGGCGTGGAGTCCTCTGCATAGCGCAGGGCGGTGCGGCGATCGTGGCGGCGTGCGGCGCGTTCAGTGCGGGCTACACGGCGCCGTTCGGTAAGCGTCGGGGGCGTCGAGAGTTCTTCGGTCATGACGCATTACTTTAGTGAACGTTTGTTACAGTAATCAACCTGAGCGGTTGCATTGTCTCGTGGATCACGCTGCCCGTTCGGTTGTGAGAAGCGAGCTGATAGTGGCTTTTCCAATCACAGACGGGGACAATCGGGCGTAGGCAAATTTAGGTCTTAAATACGAAGAAAACGAGGATTATTCTTATGGCACGCAATTACGCCGAACAACTCGTCGCCGTGCTCGAAGCCCAGGGCGTCGAGCGCATTTATGGTCTGGTGGGTGACTCGCTCAACCCCATCGTCGACGCGGTTCGTCGCTCACCCATCGAGTGGGTCCACGTCCGCAACGAGGAAGCCGCTGCTTTCGCTGCTGAGGCTGACTCCCTGACCACCGGCAAGCTGGCTGTCTGCGCCGCCTCCTGCGGTCCGGGCAACACGCACCTGGTGCAGGGTCTCTACGACGCACATCGCAACGGTGCCAAGGTGCTCGCCATTGCGTCGCATATCCCGTCGCGCCAGATTGGCTCGAAGTTCTTCCAGGAAACCCACCCGGAGATGCTCTTCAACGAGTGCTCCGGCTACTGCGAGATGGTCAACTCCGCTGAGCAGGGCGGCGTCGTCCTGCACCACGCCATCCAGTCCACGATGGCGGGCAAGGGCGTGTCCGTCCTCGTCCTGCCGGGCGACGTCTCCATGCAGGAGGCTACCGATGACGCCTTCACTCAGTCGAAGATTTCCTCCGGCACCCCGGTGGTCTTCCCGGACCCGGCCGAGGCCGCCGCGCTGACCCAGGCCATCAACGAGGCCAAGACCGTCGCGCTCTTCGTTGGCGCTGGCGTGAAGAACGCCCGCGAGCAGGTCCTCGCCCTCGCCGAAAAGATCAAGGCTCCGATTGGCCACGCCCTCGGCGGCAAGATGTACATCCAGTACGACAACCCGTTTGATGTCGGCATGTCCGGCCTGCTCGGCTACGGCGCCGCGCACGAGGCCACCCACGAGGCTGACCTGCTCATCCTCCTGGGTACTGACTTCCCGTACAACGACTTCCTGCCGCAAGGTAACGTCGCGCAGGTCGATATCGACGGCTCCCACATCGGCCGCCGCACCAAGATCAAGTACCCGGTCACCGGCGACGTCGCAGCGACCATCGAAAACATCCTGCCGCACGTCGAGGAGAAGCAGGATCGCCGCTTCCTCGACCGGATGCTCAAGTCGCACTACAACAAGCTCAACAACGTGGTTGAGGCCTACACCAAGAATGCCGAGAAGATGAAGCCCATCCACCCGGAATTCGTGGCCAACATCATTGACGAAGAGGCCGCGGACGACGCCATCTTCACCGTCGATACCGGCATGTGCAACGTCTGGGGCGCGCGCTACATCACCCCGAACGGTCAGCGTGAGCAGATCGGTTCCTTCCGCCACGGCACCATGGCGAACGCTCTTCCGATGGCCATCGGCGCCCAGGCCGCGAACCCGGGCCGCCAGGTCATCACCTTCTCCGGTGACGGCGGCCTGTCCATGCTCATGGGTGAGCTGCTCACCGTCAAGCTCCACAATCTGCCCGTGAAGATGTTCGTATTCAACAACTCCTCGCTGGGCATGGTCAAGCTTGAGATGCTCGTCCAGGGCCTGCCGGAGCATGAGACGGACCACGACGCCGTCAACTACGCGCAGATCGCCGAGGCCGCTGGCATCAAGCACATCCGCATTGAGGACCCGAAGAAGGCCCGCAAGCAGATTCAGGAAGCCATGGCCTTCAACGGCCCAGTTCTCGTCGATATGGTGACCGACCCGAACGCGCTGTCCATCCCGCCGACGCTGACCTTCGCGCAGCTCGCCGGCTTCTCCAAGGCCGCAACCCGTACCGTCTTCGGCGGCGGCGTGGGCCAGATGATTAACCTGGCGCAGTCCAACCTGCGCAACATCCCGCGCCCTTAAAACCTCGAGCTTGCTCGAGCCCCGCGCCCGCGTGCCGCTCAGGCCGCGGGCGTCGCGCCGTTTTTCGTCGGGTCCTTGACGGGGATAAGAAGCAGCGCGCCCACGGCTAGCACCAGCCCGATGGCGAGAACGCCGCCGCGGTCGCCGTCGCCGAACCAGGAGACGAAGAGACCAAAGAGTAGAGGAGCAAGCCAGCTCACGGCGCGGCCGGTCGTGGCGTAGAGACCGAACATCTGGCCCTCGCGGCCCGGCGGCGCGACGCGGGCGAGGAAGCCGCGGGCCGAGGCCTGCGCCGGACCCACGCACAGGCACAGTATGAGGCCGCAGATCCAGAAGGCGAGCGGGCCCGAGGCGAAGAACATCACGAGTGCCATGGAGGTGAGGATTCCCAAGCACGTGAGGATGATGGCCTTTGGCCCCACGTGGTCATCGAGGAGGCCGCCCAGCACAGCGCCGAGTGCCGCGGCGACGTTGGCGGCGACGCCGAAGATGAGCACGTCGCCGGCGCTCAAGCCATAGACCGAGACACCGAGCACGGCACCGAAGCTGAACACGGCGGAGAGCCCGTCGCGGAAGACCGCGGAAGCGAAGAGGAAGTAGAAGGCGTTGCGGTCCTCGTGCCATAGCTCGCGCAGCGTCGCGAAAAGCGCACGGTAGGACGCGATGATGCCGCCAGTGTCCTCACCGGAGGCGGGAATCTCCGGCACGCGCAGGAGAACGGGGATGGCGCTTACGCCAAACCATAGCGCGGCGAGGAGCGCGACGAGCCGCATGTTCCAGCCACCATCAGTGGGAAGATTGAGCGCGCCTGCCGTCTCCGGGGTGCTGCCAGTGGCGACGAACCCGAAGTAGCAGATGAGCAGGAGCACGATGCCGCCGGTGTACCCCGCGGACCAGCCCAGGCCGGAGACGCGTCCCACGCGCTCCGGGGCGGCGACCTGTTTCAGCTGCGCGAAGTAGTTGACTTCTGCGAACTGCATGGTCACCGAACCCACCGCGAGTCCCGCGAGTCCCAGCCAGAAATAGACGGGGGCGTCGTTGCGTACGAAGAAGAGCAACGCCATAACGGCGAAGGTGGCCGCGGACCAGAACGCGAGCGCCCGGCGGCGGGAGCCGCGCCGGTCCGAGCGCTGGCCCATGATGGGAGTGACGGCGAAGATAACGAGTCCCGCCGCCGTCATGGACCAGGACAGCCATTGGGCTGGGGTGTGCGAAGAATCGATCTGCTTGCCCACGGAATCGGTGAGGTAGACCGAGAAAATGAAGGTGACGAGCACGGCGTTAAACGCGGCGGAACCCCAGTCCCACAGAGCCCACGCAGCGACGGTGAGGCGGTCGGTGCGGCGAGCCGCGGAAGGCACGGGCAAAGAAGCAGCAGGCGCAGTCATAAACCGTAAGCCTAAGGTGCACGGGACAGGCGCGCAGCGCAATGGAACATAAACTACCCCGCGCGGGGGCGCGGAATCCCCGCGGAGTCTCACAGTCGGCTTTCAGGTTTTCGGCAGTACCCTTGAAAACGCGAGTGGCAGACTAATCAGTCGAGCTTAAATTACGAAAGGCACCCTTCCATCATGGACGATAAGCATAATGACAACGTGACCATCCTCGTGGTCGATGACGAACCGAATATCGTCGAACTGCTCACAGTGTCCCTCAAATTCCAGGGCTTCAACGTGCACACCGCGAACTCGGGCACGGAGGCGCTGCGCATCGCGCGCGAGATCAACCCGGACGCGTACATCCTTGATGTCATGATGCCCGGCATGGACGGCTTTGAGCTACTCGGCAAGCTTCGCCAAGAAGGCCTTGACGGCCCGGTGCTTTACCTCACGGCGAAGGACAGCGTCGATCAGCGTATCCACGGCCTCACCATCGGTGCGGACGATTATGTGACGAAGCCTTTCTCCCTCGAAGAAGTCATCACGCGTCTGCGCGTCATTCTGCGCCGCGGCGCCGTCGCGGACGACATGACGTCTGACGCCACCATGACCTACGCTGACCTCACCCTCAATGATGACACGCACGAGGTCACCAAGGGTGGCGAGATCGTCGACCTATCGCCCACGGAGTTCAACCTCCTGCGCTACCTCATGCAGAACAAAGAAGTTGTTCTCTCCAAAGCGAAGATCCTCGACAACGTGTGGCACTACGACTTCGGTGGCGACGGCAACGTCGTCGAGTCCTATATCTCGTACCTGCGCCGCAAGATCGACACGGGCGACACCCCGCTCATCCACACCGTTCGCGGCGTGGGCTACGTTCTGCGCATGCCGCGCTCCTAGGTTGAAGCCGACTGCCGCTTCATGAAGATACAGAAATCTCTTTCCTCCTTCGTCCGCACGGTCTCGCTGCGCACGTTGCTCGTCATCATCGTGGTGGGCGTCTCGTTGGCGGGACTTATCGCGAGTTCCGCTGCGGTTTCTGCGCTCATGCGCGAAGCGATCTACTCGCAGGTCGACAAGGATCTCATCACCGCCGCGCGGGGTTGGGCACGCAACGAAGATCTGTTGGGCGAAAGCGATGACCGCCGTCCGCCGAGCGAATACACCGTCATCTCGTATGGCGCGGACGGTACTGCCAAGTACTTCAATCCGGATCTTGAGGCCATCCCGCGCGTGGAAGATCTCGTGGTGGACGGCACGCCGCAGACGGTGGACACGGTCCGGACAGACAATTCCGGTGCGGTCCGCCGTTCCAGCGAGCAGTGGCGCGCCGTCGCCACGCGCAATGACGGCTCTATTATCGTCGTGGCGAAGAAGATTGCACGTGAAAACGCGCAGATCCAGCAGCTGTCCTTCATGCAGATCGGCATCAGCCTCATCGTCAGCATCATCATTTACTTGATAAGTTTCATCTGCGTGAAGGCGGCGCTCCGTCCGCTGCGCGAGGTGGAACGCACCGCTCGACAGATTGCCGCAGGCGACTTGGACAAGCGTGTCCCGGTCCTGGGAGAAAATACCGAGGTCGGCGAGCTCTCCAAATCGCTCAATATCATGCTGGGCCGGCTCCAAGAATCCATCGAGACCGCGCGCGACAAGGAAAACCAGATGCGCCGTTTCGTGGGAGATGCCTCCCACGAGTTGCGCACGCCGCTTACCAGTTTGCGTGGCTACACGGAGCTCTACCGCTCCGGCGCCACGGATGATGTAGACCTCGTGCTGGGCAAGATCGACGCCGAGTCCAAGCGCATGTCCTTGCTCGTCGAGGATCTCCTTGCACTCACCCGCGCGGAGGGCAATCGCCTCGAGATGCATACCGTCGATCTTCTCGAGCTCTGCATGTCCGTGGGGTCGACTGCGCGCGCCGCGTTTGCCGGACGCACCATCGATGTGCGCCCCAAGACCTCCGGCATCCCGCTCGTTAACGGCGACCCGGACCGTCTCCACCAGGTGCTGCTCAACCTCGTGTCCAACGGCATGCGCCACGCGGGCGATGACGCGACGGTGACCATCCAGCTGCGCGATGGAGAAGGCTTTATCTATATCGACGTCATCGATGACGGCAAGGGCATGGAGGACGAAGTCGCCGCGCATATCTTTGAGCGTTTCTACCGCGCGGACTCGTCGCGTACTCGCGACACGGGCGGCTCCGGCCTGGGCCTGGCCATTGCTAAATCCCTCGTGGAGCAGCATGGCGGCACCTTGTCAGTGACCTCGGAGCTGGGCGTCGGCTCGACCTTTACGGTCGCGCTGCCGGCCGTGCCCCAGCCTGCCGATGCCCCCTCCGACCCCACGGCCGAGCCCGCCACCTTCACCGGTACCGCGGTTCCCGTCTCTGAGAAGAAGGCGAAGAAGAAGCTGCGCACCAAGCCGTGGTCACGCAGCAAGTCCAAGGAGAAGTCGCGCGGCGACTTTGCTACGGAGTCGGGCAACGCCGAGTCCGCACCGGACACGCCGGACGCTCCCCAAGGCCCACGTTAGGACCCGATCCCTAACACTGGCCCCCAAACCTGGCTTTCACACTGTGTCTTGAGTACCGCGAAAAGGCCCCTTCAACAGAGTATTTTTAGGTCACAGTGTTACTTCTTAGAAAACCCCAGGTTTTGCGCAAGTCGGGTATGACTACTGTGATGACAACTCCTGCCTGGGCTGTCGCGAAGTGTGCATGAAAATAGCCACAACTCCCGAATAAGGCTCCAGATTTCGAAAAATCCGGGCCTTATTCGGACGTTGTGGCTAACTCGCGGCGGCACGGCGCGGTGAGAAGCGGGTGGGCAACAGCTCCGCAGCGATGGAGACGGTCTTGATCTCGGTCTGTCCACGGACTCGTTTGCGTTAGTCCTTGGTTCAATGTAGTCAGACGGGGGGAGGCAGCTTTCCGGCCATGTTGCGAGTTGGTCGGTGTGCGCGTGGAGGGACATCGCTGCGCACCGT
Organism: Corynebacterium sp. CMW7794; assembly: GCF_001563605.1. Taxonomy (NCBI): domain Bacteria; kingdom Bacillati; phylum Actinomycetota; class Actinomycetes; order Mycobacteriales; family Corynebacteriaceae; genus Corynebacterium; species Corynebacterium sp. CMW7794. The sequence goes on along the minus strand of NZ_KQ961714.1, from coordinate 121 downwards.
CGTAGTCATCACGTTGGTCAGGTGTGGACAACTGGAGTCAGGTCCCCTGAACCTGACCCATTAGTCAAGTCAGACGAAGCCTGAACGTGTTATGTCCATGAGGTTTTTGGACTGGGAGTCC